>JBATEM010000497.1:0-3763 GCA_049664005.1 Candidatus Macondimonas sp. | reverse complement strand
GGCCTGCAGGATGGCAGCGCTCTTGTCGCCCTCGGCGCGGGTCACGGTGGCGCGCCGGGCACGCTCGGCGGCGGCCTGTTCTTCCATGGCGTGCTGCATGGCCGGCGAGGGCTTGATGTCCTGGATCTCGACCGTTTTCAGGGTGATGCCCCAGTCGGCGATGTCGTCGGAGATGCCGGCTTTCAGCTTGGCCTTGATCATCTCGCGCGACGACAGGGCGTCGTCCAGGTCCATCTCGCCGACGATCGAGCGCAGGGAGGTCTGCACCAGGCTCTGGATGGCGAACACGTAGTTCTCGACGCCGTAGACCGCTTTCTCGGGCGCCACGATGTTGATGTAGGCCAACGCGTTGGCAATGATCACCGCGTTGTCGCGGGTGATGACTTCCTGCGAGGGGATGTCGAGCACGATGTCCTTGGTGGTCACTTTGTAGGCCACCGTGTCGATGTACGGGATGATCAGGTTCAGGCCCGGGCCAAGCGTGGCGTGGTATTTGCCCAGGCGCTGCACCACGTGCTTGCTGCCCTGCGGCACGATGCGCACGCCAAGGCCGATGGTGACGACAACCAGGACGAACAGGACAAGTGCAAGCGCGGTTCCGGGCATGGCGGGTATCCCTGCGTGGGTTGAACAAACTTGAATATTTAAATCACTGGTGGCTTCAGTCGCGTTTTTCGACGATCAGTGTGTTGCCGGAAAAATCCTTCACATAGACCCGGTCACCAATGGTCACCGGATCGTCGCAAATGAATTCCCACTCATCATCGCCCAGCAAGGGCGTGGTGAAGCGCACCTTCCCGCGCTGTCCGCCATGCGGCGCACGCAGCACCCGGCCCGCTTCACCGATGACCGCGGCGCGCGCGTTGCCGGCCTGGGTGCGGTCCTTCATCAGCGGGCGCAGGTAGCGGAACCACAACAGCGTCAACAGGCCGGATGCAGCGGTCCAGAGCAGGAGCTGGATACCCAGGCTCAAGTCCGGCGCGATCCACAGGCTTGCGCCCACCAGCAGCGCGCCCAGCCCAAACCAGATCACGAAAAAGCTGGCCAGGAACATTTCGGCGATCATCAGCGCCATTCCCAGTACCAGCCAATGCCAGTAGAGCATGTCTTGCATTTCTCCTCATGAACGGGGGATGACGGGCGGCTGATCGTCGTTGCGAACATTGGCGCTGACGATGGGCCGGCGGCAGAACCCTGTCAAGTGGCGCAGCGAGGGTGGGGACGGCGCGCCGCACACGGGCCAGTGCGGAACAGCGCTGACGGCCTCGAAAACCTTGTTTCCATGCTTACTTGAGGGGCGCCCACCCGATTGCGGCGGTTACGGAGGAACGATTCAGCCCAGTTCCTCCGGGAAGGGCAAGCCGAGTTGTGTAGCCGAATCTGGGGCCGTGCGGCCTGGCCGTCTGGAAACAGGATCGAGCGCGTCATGGGGCAGCAGCGTCCCATCGGGGAGGATGTGTTGCACCGCATGGCCCACGGCCTGCAATCGCGGGGCGATCCAGTGCGCCCGATGGCAACGGCGCGGATCGGCTTCGGCACACATCAGCGCCAGCGGGGCAGGTGCAAGAACCGGCTGCAGTCGGATCAGGCCAGCCGTGAAGCGCGCCTGGGCGGCGGCATCGGTCTCGGTGGCCTCCGGCAATCCGCCCCATTCCTGTCCCAGGTAGAGATAGCTGATGCCGGCCTCGGTGAGCGCAGTGCGCAGGGGCGTCTGGCGATACTGGGGCGCGATGCGGCTGGTGGGGTAACGGCGCACATCCACCAAGAGGCCGATGCCGTGAGACGCCAGCAGCCCCCGCAGCATGGGCAGGGGATGCCGGGAATGACCGACGGTGTAGACGGTGGCGAGCGGCTGGGGCATGGCATCGCCAGCATAGTCTGGGCGCTGTATCGACCGCCAGCAGCCGACGCACCAAGCTGTAAGGGAAAGGACGATGGGGCGCGACGCCAGCCGGTCCGGGATCCCGGTAACCGGCGTCGCGCCCTGGCTTCCCGGATCAGCCGGCAAGCCGCACGGCGAACTCGGCCACACGCCGGCCCTGGTAGCGGGCCACGGCGGCTTCCTTCTCGGAGACCTGTCGACTGCCATCGCCGCCAGCCAGCGTGGCCGCGCCATAGGGCGAACCGCCAGTGACTTCGGAAACATCAGACAGCATCTGGCCGGCCACATCACCATAGCCCAGCGGCACGATCAGCATGCCGTGATGGGCCAGGGTGTGCCAGAAGGAAGTGATGGTGGTTTCCTGTCCGCCGCCCACGCCGGTGCTGGTGAATACGCTGGCCAACTTGCCGTTGAGCGCGCCCTGGGCCCACAGGCCGCCGGTCTGATCGAGGAAGCTGCGCATCTGGCCGGTCATGTTACCGAACCGGGTGGGGGAGCCAAACAGGATGGCGTCATAGTCAGCCAGTTCTGCGGGAGTGGCGACGGGAGCCGCCTGATCGAGCTTGGCGCCGAACTGGCGCGCCTGTTCTTCGGGGATGGTTTCCGGGACCCGTTTGAGGGTCACCTCGGCGCCGCTGATGGCGCGGGCGCCCTCGGCGACATGCTGGGCCATCGTTTCGATGTGGCCATACATGGAGTAATAGAGCACGAGAATCTTGGCCATGACGGACTCCTTGGAAAGTGAAACAGGCGTTTTGCAACCGCCAGAAAACGGTCGGGACCGGGGCCACAACCGCGACATGGGGCTACCTTAAACCCCCTTGAGACTGGGATAAATGACCCAATAGCAAAAAGATTGTTCTGTAAATGGAACGATGATGCGCGATTTGAATGATAAGGCCTTGTTTGTCCTGGTGGTGTGGGAACGGAGGATCTCGCCGCAGGCCGGCCGGCTGGTGCCGGTGTTGCCGGCATGGACCGGGCCAGGCAAGCCATTGAGTGTGGGAAATGCTGATTTATTCTGTCATCGCGAGCGTGCAGCGCCGTGGCGATCCATAGGTTGTCGATTCTTTGTGTGGCAGGGATTGCTTCGCTGCACTCGCAATGACGAGAGCGGAATAAATCAGCGCTCCCCTAAGGCTTGTGGGAAAGAACCGTATCTAGGAGAGAAATAGAGCCAGACTCGATTTCCTTTGATATGACTTGAGCAAATTGACGCCCGTCATTCAGCAGAAATGGGGTTTTCCGTCCAAGTCCTGCACCGCGTGTGTTATACGTTCGGGTCCGGCTCTTTGTCAGATCCCGACACAGGAAGACCCCCATGCCTGATACGCCCGCTTACACGCCACCCAAAGTCTGGAAATGGGACGCCCAGAGCAGCGGACGGTTTACCCGCATCAACCGTCCCGTCGCCGGGCCGACACATAACAAGGAATTGCCCGTCGGCAGGCATCCGCTGCAGCTTTACTCGCTGGCAACGCCCAACGGGATAAAGGTCACGGTGATGCTGGAAGAGTTGCTCGCGCTGGGCAAGCACGACGCCGAATACGATGCACATCTGATCAACATCATGGAAGGCGATCAATTCGGCAGCGGTTTTGTCGCGGTGAATCCGAACTCCAAAATCCCGGCTTTGCTCGACCGGAGTGCATCGCCGCCCATCCGCGTGTTTGAATCGGGTGCCATCCTGGTTTATCTCGCCGAAACCTTCGATGCCTTCCTGCCCAAAACGCCTGCGCTGCGCGCCGAATGCCTGTCTTGGCTGTTCTGGCAGGTCGGCAGTGCGCCGTTCCTGGGTGGGGGCTTCGGGCATTTCTATGCCTATGCGCCGGAGAAAATCGAATACTGCATCGATCGCTTCACGATGGAAGTAAAACGCCA
>JBATEM010000496.1:0-5126 GCA_049664005.1 Candidatus Macondimonas sp. | reverse complement strand
GCGTCCAGCCGATGTGGCCTTGGCCGCGCAGGCGCCCTTTGAGCAGATTGCTTGCCTCGATGCGTTCCAGCGCCAATCCCTGGCGATTCCCTTGGCCGACCAGCGCGATGTGGGCGGTCTGGTTACCGGCCCAGGCGCCGGCCAGTTGCGCCTGCATGTTCAGCCCGAAGCGCTCCAGGGTGCCGTCCAATCGAAGTTCGCCAGCCGGACTGTCAAGGGCCGCGCCGGGCCAGCGCAAATCCTGCCAGGCCAGCCGCGCGGTGAGGGCCTGATCGGGTTGTGCTTGCAGCGGCCAAATCCCCTCGCCTTGTACCCGTCCCAGCGGTGAATCGAGCATCAGGCGATCCAGGCGCGCCGCCGTGGAATCCACTGCGCCCGCAAACTGACCCTCCCAAGGCCCTTCCGGGGTTCCTTCGCCGTGCAGGACCGCTTGCAGACGCGCGTCACGCAGACCCCCGTCGCCCTGCACCGTAGCCGTCAATCGCAGGGCCTCGGGCAGCTCGGCGCGGAATGCATGGGGGCTGAGATTCTGCGTGGTCCATTCGGCCTGCCAGCGCAGCACACCCAAGGGTTCGGTGATGCGCGCGGCAAGCTGATAGGCGTAGGGCGGCGCCGCGGCATGGGCAATGCCGAGTTCAAGCAGATCGCCGTCCACCGCCAGCTCGCCTGCCCAGGGCGGCAGATCGGGAAGCGCCGCCTGGGCGCTCAGTCGCAGCGCCAGCGGCCAGCGTCCGGCCAGCTCGCCGCTGCCTGCGCCGGTGAGCCGGAATTGGGAATGAATCAGGGTCAAATGATCCAGTGCCCACCGGCTGCCGGTGAGCCTTAAATCGTCAAGCCGGCCATCGAGACATTGAGGCGCCGCAGCGCCCGATTGATAGCAGCCGGATGCAAGCTCGAGCCGATCCAGCCGCAGTGCCAACGGCAGGCTGAACGGCGCCGGCGGACTGCCATCGCCGGGCGGGGCGGCTGGGGTGGGCGGCGCATGGTTCCGGAAATGAACCGCCTCCCCTTTGAGGCTTTCGACATGGAGCTGACCTCGCAGCAGAGCGGCGGGATGCCAAGTGAGATCAAGTCGCGCCGCCTCCAGCGACCACGTGGTGCCCTGCACCTTCAAGTCCTGGATGCTGAGGGGGCCAGCCAGCGACCCGTCGAGGACGTCATAGTCGAATGCAATGGGCGAGCGGGACTGGAGCACGCGCGCCAGACGGTCAGCCGAGTCCAGACGGGTGAGCAAAAGCGCCATCATCCCGACCAGGGTGAGCAGGACCAGTGCCACGCCGATCACGAGGATGCGCAACAGACGCCTCAAAGCTCCGACCCCAGCGTGAGATGCAGCCGCCACTCCGCGCCCGGCTCATTCAGGGGCTGGGCGATATCGAGCTTCAGCGGTCCCACCGGGCTGCGCCAGCGCAGCCCCAAGCCGGCGGCCGTCTTGAGATCCAGTTGGGAATCATCGAAGGCGTTGCCCGTATCCACGAAGGCCGCCATGCCCCATTGGCCCCACAGCATCTGCTCGAATTCCGCGCTGGCTGTCACCAGGTAGCGCCCGCCCTGCACCAGTCCTTCCCTGTTGCGCGAGCCCAGCTCCTGGTAGGCGAAGCCGCGCACGCTATTGTCCCCGCCGGCAAAGAAGCGTTTGGACAGCGGGACATCGGCCAACTGATCCACCACCGTGGCGCCGGCCTGCTGGCGCAGGATCCAGCGACTGCGCGTCCCCGCTGCATGCACCCAGCGCGTTTCCATGAGGGCCTGGCCAAACAGCGCCGTATCCGGAGAAAGATTGGCCAGCAGGTCGGTGCTCCAGCGCAAGCCGTGGCGCGGATACAAGGGGTCGTCCGTGCGGGTGTAGGTCCAGTTGGCGCCAGGCAGGATCGAGAGAATGTCATCTTCGCTGGCCGAGTCCGCCAGCTGGAATTGTTCATGCTCCAGGTTCAGGCGCAGGGTCTGGCTCCAGGGCACGTTACGATCGATCCGCGCCACGCCCGCGCTGATGATGCGGCTGGAGCGGTCCTCGACATTCAATTCCCGCAGGCCACCGTTGAAGTTCAGGGAATCGGTGACGGGATTGTCGATCGGGATGAGATAGCTGAACTGCGCGCTGGAATCGACTTCGGCCAGCTTCAATTGGCTGCGCCAGCGGTGGCCGGATGAGTTGACCCGGCGATTGTCCCAGCCGGCGGTGCCGCGCGGCCCGGTATCGGTGCCATAGCCAATGCCAAAGGTGTATTTGTGGCGCTTGTTCGGATCCAGCGTCACCTCGATTGGGACGGCGCCATCCACTGCTGCTTCCGGGTGGGGAATCACCTCCACTCGCGAGAAATATTCGGTGTCATCCAGCGCGTATTGCAGATCCAGCAGGCGGCGGGTGCTGTAGACATCTCCCGGTGAGAACGGCACGAAGCGGGCCAGGAACTCGGGTTTCAGAATCTCCTGTCCCAGACTCACCGGGCCGAAGCGGTAGCGACGCCCGGTGTTCAGCGTGAGCGTGATAATAGCTGTACCGGCGGCGGGATCGATGGCCAGCTCGGCAGGATCGAAGGCGGCGTCCAGGTAACCGGCCGCAAGCGCTCGACGGCGCAGCAGGGTCTTGCCCTCTTCATAACGCCTGTGATCGGCCACATCGCCAGGGCGCAGCGCGAACGCCTTGATGGCATCCTGCAGGCCACTATCCTCACTGCCTTCACCGAGCAGGCGCAAATCAACCGTCGCAACCCGCACAGGAGCGCCAGGATCGATCCGGTAGCGAGCCAGCCAGCTGCCCTCACGAGGTATCAGCGCGCTGTCGATGCGTGGGGTGTAATAGCCGAAGGGCCGCAGCGCCTGCTCGATTTCAGGCTTTGCCTGCAGATGCAGGCGTTGCAGGCGCGACGCCGACATCGTCGCCGGGTCTTCATGCAACACGGTCAGCAGGGCCCGGACATTCTTTTCCAGGTCCCCCGACACCCCTTCCACCTCGACAGTGAGGTTGAGCGCCCAGGCGGGCGACATCCCAAGGACCAGGGCGATGGTCATCGCTGACCAGATGAACCATCGCCCGAAAAAGAGGATACGGAGCCTCAAGGAGAAGCCGGACTGCCGGGGGTTATTCCGTCGCTGCACAGGCCGGCGTGGGACGATAGGACGCGGCGGCGGGCAGTTGGGTCAGGGCCTTGCCGATGATACCCGCCCAGGCGGGATCGCCCGTCTGTGCCCGCAGGCGGCCCAGGACCGCGCGGGCATCGCTATCGCTGCCGTCAAGCCATTCCAGTCCGTAGAAGCGCTGCGCGATCTCCGGGCTCTGGCCTTCGATCAGGCGATAGCTGCCGAGGAAGGCCACTTCGCCGGCACGCACCACCACGCAGCGACCGGCGCTGGCCTTGCGGTTGAACCAATAGGGTTGCCTGCCGTCGCTGAATCCCGCGAGAACGTAGTTTCCCGGCGCCAGATTCGGCAGCAGGAAATCGCCGTTCTCGTCCGGGTAGGCCTTGGGTGTGGTCAGGTTCATGGCGAAGCCCTGGCCCGCGGGCAACACCAGCACGGCGTAGGGCCGCGTGGGATCGCCGACGATACGGCCCGCGATCGCGCCCTTGCCGGCTACGGGCGCGTGTTCAAAGGGGTTGGTGGCGCAACCTGCCAGCAGGGCAAGCAGGCAGAGGGACAGGACGAGGCGGCGTATGCGCATGGCGGTCTCCAAATAGATTGCCTGAACTATAACCCGAGGCAGGTGCGAAAAAACCCTGTCCAAGGCGATGGTGCCGGCACAGCGGGAGCGCAGACAGAGCGCAAGCGTGGCAATGCGATGCGCGAGGCGCCTGATTCCCCCGGCCCGGCGGCCGACCGGGTTAAAATGCCGGCATGACCGATGTAACCGCTTTGCTCGATGGACTGAACCCGCCCCAACGCGAGGCGGTGGGCGCACCGCCCGGACCGGTGCTGGTGCTGGCCGGCGCCGGCAGCGGCAAGACCCGTGTGTTGGTGCATCGTGCTGCCTGGCTGATGGCGGTGGAGGGGGTGTCGCCCTATGGCCTGCTGGCCGTGACCTTCACCAACAAGGCCTCCGGGGAGATGCGCGCGCGCCTGCAACGCTGGGTGGATCTGCCGGCGGGGACGCTCTGGATCGGCACCTTCCATGGCCTGTCCCACCGCCTGTTGCGCCTGCATACCCGCGAGGCGGGTCTGCCCGAGGGCTTCCAGATCCTGGACAGCGACGACCAGCGCCGGCTGGTCAAGCGCGTGTTGCGTGCCCTGGAACTGGATGAGGCGCGCTGGCCGGTGCGTCAGTGCCAAGCGTTCATCAACGCGCGCAAGGAAGAAGGGCTACGCGCCACGGCGCTGGGAGCGGGCAACGATCCGGTCCATGCCCAGATGCTGCGCATCTACACCGCCTATGAGGAAGCCTGTCGGCGCTCGGGTTTGGTGGATTTTGCCGAGCTGCTGCTGCGCAGCTTCGAGCTGCTGCGCGATCATCCCGCCCTGCTCACCCACTACCAGCAGCGTTTCCGCCATCTGCTGGTGGATGAGTTCCAGGACACCAACACCCTGCAATATCGCTGGCTGCGCCAGTTAGCCGGCGCCCACGGGCAGTTGTTCGTGGTGGGGGATGACGACCAGTCCATCTACGGCTGGCGCGGCGCCCGGGCCGATCATCTGCAGCGTTTCCTGAAGGATTATCCCGAGGCGTTGGTGGTGCGACTGGAACAGAACTACCGCTCCACCGCCACCATCCTGGAGGCTGCCAACGCACTCATCGCCCAGAACAGCGACCGCCTTGGCAAGGCGCTGTGGACCGAGGGCGCGCGCGGCGAGCCCATTCGCTGCTATCGCGCCTTCAACGAGCGCGACGAGGCCGATTTTGTCGTCGCCACCCTGCAGCGCCGGGCCTTGGAGGGCACCGCGCGGCGCGAGATGGCGGTGCTGTATCGCTCCAATGCCCAGTCCCGGGTGCTGGAAGAGGCACTGATTCAGGCGCGTGTGCCCTACCGGGTCTACGGCGGGCTGCGCTTCTTCGAGCGCGCCGAAATCAAGGACGCGCTGGCCTATCTGCGCCTGACGCAGAACCGCGACGACGATGCCGCCTTCGAGCGGGTGGTGAACACGCCGCCCCGCGGCATTGGCGCGCGCACCCTCGAAACCCTGCGGCAACAGGC
>JBATEM010000495.1:0-3939 GCA_049664005.1 Candidatus Macondimonas sp. | reverse complement strand
ATATCTGCCCACGGACTCGCCGTCACCATGGGCTCGACCGTGACGACGGAGTCAATCATTCAGACCATCTGCGCTGAAGACTTCAGTGCAGAGCATCCCAAGCGGAAGGTCGATCGGGATGGGCGATTCCGTAGCTCAGTATCGTCCATAGGGCCTTGAGTCCGCGCGGGCGAATCGCAGCAGCCCTGGCAGGGCAAGAGCGGTGAGCAGTGCGCCGGCCAGGAAGGTGGCCGGGGCGCCGAATGTGGTCCACAGGCCGCCCGCCAGCACGCTGGCCAGCAAGGTGGCAAGACCCGTGGCCAGATGGAAGAAACCGAAGGCGGTGCCACGCAGTTCGACCGGCGCGGTATCGGCGATCAAGGTGGACAGCAGCCCTTGCGTCAGCCCCATGTGCAACCCCCACAGCGCCACGCCCCCCATCAACATGCCGGTGCCCGTCGCGACGGCCAGTGTCAGGTCGGCGGCGATGAGCACGAGCAACCCCACCCCCATCAACACCGGCCGGGATAGCCGGTCGGCCACTATGCCCGCCGGGTAGGCCGAGAGCGCATAGGCCAGATTCATCACCACCAGCACCAGCGGCACCCGCGCCATGGCGAACCCGAGGCTATCAGCCCGCAGAATCAGGAAGGCTTCGCTGAACCGCGCCAGGGTCAGCAGGCTGGCAAAGCCGAGCACAGCCCAATAGGCACTCGGCATGCGGCGCAGGGCCTGCATCCGCAACGGATTGACGGTCGGCGCCGTGGCGGCGGCGCGTGCGGGTTCATGGACGGCGACCACCAACAGCAGCACCGACAGCAGTGCAGGCACGACGGCCACCGAAAACACAGCCCGGATATTGCCGGCAAACCAGCCCATCAGCACCAGCGCGAGCAGAGGACCCCCGATGGCGCCGACGGTATCCAAGGCCTGGCGCAGTCCATAGGCCGCCCCCCGGATGGCGGGCGGCGTGAGGTCCGCCACCAGGGCGTCACGCGGCGCGCCTCGGATGCCTTTGCCGACGCGATCCAGGAAGCGGGCGCTGAACACGGTGGCGGCGCTATTGGCAAGTGGAAACAGCGGCTTGGTCAGCGCCGCCAGGCCATAGCCCAGAATCGCCAAGCCTTTGCGTTGGCGCAGATGGTCGCTCAGTACCCCGGAGAAGACCTTGGCCACGGCGGCTGTCGCCTCCGCAATGCCTTCGATCAGCCCCACCGTCGCCACCGAGGTACCCAGTGTGACCACCAGGAACACAGGTAGCAGGCTGTGGATCATCTCGGATGAAATATCCATCAACAGGCTGACGCCACCCAAGGCCCAGATCGCGGTCGGCAAGTGGGGACGCGTTGTCATGATCGATCCCTTGTTGGCTTGACGGAGGGAGTGCAGCGGCGCTTTGTCTGGGGCAGCGGATCCGTTAGAATGGCCGCCCCAGCGGAGAGGTGCCAGAGCGGTTTAATGGGACGGTCTCGAAAACCGTTGATCCCGCAAGGGATCCGAGGGTTCGAATCCCTCCCTCTCCGCCACTTCCAAACAGTACTGCAATCGTCTGATGTGGGCCGATTTTAGCCCCAAACGGTGGCAAGCGTTCTGGCCCAGTTGCCTCTTGATTCCATGAGGCTGATTCGCCTTGCGCAATTGATCGGCATCCCTTGCCGTCTATTCTCGTTACCCGTGCGCCCTTGGCGAAACCACCGCCAGTCCCAGGAGAACGATCACGGCCTGATTGAACCGCGGGACGGCTTCCTCATTCAGTTGGTGGGCGCGAGGTGGGCTGGGGCAGCGCGGAATGCGCTGGCATCCCGAGTGGACGGGCACAAGTCGCCGCCCTTCCTTGGCCAGAATCCAGGGACGTGGAACTGCGTAGGCATGATTTGTGGCGGCTGGGAAGGGCAGGGGACGGAATCGGTGTTCGAGTGCGCGTGCCGTTATGGCGCGCTCGGCTTGCAAGGCACGGCCCGCGCTCTTGGGACAGGTCGGGAGCGCCGTGATAGTTGAGCGCAAGATTCAAAACAAAAAAAGTGGTGCCGGGAGCGAGAGTCGAACTCGCACTCCCTCACGAGAACCGGATTTTGAGTCCGGCGCGTCTACCAGTTCCGCCATCCCGGCACAGGATCAAGGCGCGAGAGTATAGCCCATGCCGGCGCCGAACCCAATGGGTCAGCGCCGGCAAAATGCAGCCTCATTCGCTCCAGGGGCCTCCCTCGCGGGCGCTGAAGGCCTGGCCGCTCAGGCCGCGACTTCCCGGCCCCAGCAGAAACAGATAAGGCCGGCAGACGGCATCGGGCGCGGGCAGGTCGGCGTGGGCGCGTTCGGGATAGATGCGGTGGTACAGCGCGGTATCGACCCAGCCGGGATCCAGGCTGTTGACTCGGATCGGCGTGTTGGCCTCGGTTTCCTCCGCCATCACCTGCATCAAGCCTTCCACGGCGAATTTGCTCACCCCGTAGGCGCCGTAATAGGCCTTGCCCTTGCGGCCCGTGCTGTCCGAGCTGAACAGCACCGAGGCATCGCGTGATGCCATCAGCAGTGGCAAACAGCAGCGCGTCAACAGAAAGGGCGCATTGAGGTTGACCTGCAGGGTGCGGTACCACTCCTCGATGGGGAAATGGCTGAGCGGGGTGAGGCCGTGCAGATGGGCGGCATTGTGCAACAGGCCGTCCAGTCGCCCGAAGGTGGTCTGGATCTGGTCGATGAGTCCCTGGCATTCGTCCCAGTGCAGCGACTCCAAGTTGAGCGGCGCGATGGCCGGTTCCGGGTCGCCTGCCGCCTTGATGGCGTCGTAGACCTGTTCGAGTTCCGGGACCCGTCGACCGCTCAGGATGACGGTGGCGCCTTGGCGCGCCAGCGCGAGGCTGACGGCGCGGCCAATGCCCTTGCTGGCGCCGGTGACCAGGATGACGCGATCACGCAAATCGAAAGGGTCGGTGGAGGGGGTCGTCATGGGCTGAACCTTGAAATTAGGGTTGAATGAAATGGCGGCTGGCGCGCCGCGTATCACGGCGATGACGCCGGGCAGCCCGCCACAGTACCCCCAGTCGCCGCAGGGGCGGAAGCGTCTGTTGCGCAAGGCTGGCCTCGAATCCCTGCCGCTGCCAGCGGTCCAGACGTTGCGCGAACAAACTCAGCTCCAACTGGTGCGGCAGCAGGGCCGGTCGACTGGGATGAGCCGTCCGGACGCGCTCGGTCTGGCGGATTACTTGGCCGATAAGTCTGGCATAAAACGCCTGGGCTGGTGCCTCGGGGGACGGGGTGGCCAGTTGTTGCGCCGTGATCTCGGACTGGATCAGCCAGGCGGCGGGCAGTTCGACAATACCGTGGGTCGCTTGGCGAGGCAGGCGCAGCAGGTGACGGTGCCAGGCCGCGACCGCACCCCATTGTTGTCCGGCCAGTGCGGCGCGGCGATCCAGGGCACTGGCCAGCAGGGCACCGAAGTTTCCACCCCGGCGCAGCAGCAAATCGTCCAGATCGCGCTCATCGACGATCTCATTGCGCTGCAGGTCGACGCCCAGGCCGTCGCACCACGCCAGCAGGCGATCCCGGTCGAGGGCGACGCTATCCGCCTGCGCCAGGGCAGTGATGATGGGATGTTCCGCGTGTTGCGGGTAGGCGGCCAATGCATCGCGCCACCATTGCAGCTTGGTCGCGGCGACGCCGGGCTCGACCGCGAAGGCGACCAGATCCTCCAGTTCCACCCGCAGCGCAAAGAGCGCCTCCAGCAGGGACCGCGAACCGGGCGCTGTGAAACTCAGCATCACGCGCCATTCGGGAGCGCGCCGGTCCAGCACGTCCCGGCAATAATCCTGGGGCGTCATGGGGCCCGGTCCAGCCAGTGCAGCAGGTCGGTGGGGGTGTGCAGCAGGCTGTGGGCCGCCCAGCTCGCGGGGGGATCCGTTTCGACCCCGTAGCCGTAGGTGACGGCGAGCGACCAGGCGCCCGCCGCGCGGGCCGCCTCGATGT
>JBATEM010000494.1:0-2487 GCA_049664005.1 Candidatus Macondimonas sp. | reverse complement strand
ACCTGTTCATCCAGCGCCCCACGGAGCAAGCCCAGGAAACGCGGCGGTGCCACCAGCACCAAGCCATCGAAATCATGGGCATTGTGGTGAACATGGAGGCGCTCGGCCAGCTCATGGGCAAAGCGCTCGGCTTCCTGGTCATGGGGATCGGTGCTTGCTTCCATGCCGTGTCGATGGTGCCCCTGGGTATCGACAGCCCGCCCGGCCCGGTCGGACAGGAGTTCATGGTCCTGTAGCCGGGAAGCAGAATGGACTGCATCCGCCAGCTCGACCAGGGGGCCGCGCGGGGTCTCAGCCCGGTACAGCCGCGCCCGAGACGCATCCGCCACCACGACCCACACTGCGCGTTCATTGCTGCCCATCATTTTCCCCTTATTGTGCTGTCGAACCAATGGGACCTAAAGATAACAGACACCCCACCCTGACCTTTGACCTGGATCAGGGAAGGCGGCGCCTTCAGCGGTCGGGCAGGACGATGTTGAGCTCCAGGATGTCGCAATCGCCTTGGTGGTCGACCTCGACCTTCACCGCGTCGTCGCTCACGGTCACGTAGCGCCGCACCACCTCCAGCAGGTCACGCTGCAGGCTGAGGAAATAGTCCGGGCGCTGGTTTTCGCGACGCTGATGGGCCACCACGATCTGCAGCCGTTCCTTGGCCACCGAGGCGCTGGATTTGCTGGATGAGCGGAAAAAACTCAGGATACCCATGGCTCAACCTCCGAACAATCGCCGCAGGAAGCTCTTTTCCTCTTCCACGAACCGCAATGGCCGCGATTCGCCGAGATAGCGGGCCACCGTATCGCCATAGGCCTGGCCAGCCTCGCTCTTGTCCTCCAGGATGACCGGGGTTCCGGCGTTGGAGCACTGCAACACCGTGGGAGATTCAGGAATGACCCCCAGCAGTGGGATGGAGAGGATGTCCTGGACATCCTGCAGGCTCAGCATCTCGCCCTTGCTGACCCGCTTCGGTGCATAGCGGGTGATGATCAGGTGTTCGTTCACCTTGCCATCCTGGCGCTCGGCGTGGCGCGTCTTGCTGGCCAAGAGGCCCAGCACACGGTCCGAGTCCCGCACCGAGGACACCTCGGGATTGGTGACCACGATCGCGTCATCGGCGAAGTACATTGCCAGATGCGCGCCTTTTTCGATTCCCGCGGGGGAGTCGCACAAGACATAATCGAATTCGCGGGACAAATCGTCCAGCACGCGACCCACCCCTTCCTGGGTCAGCGCGTCCTTGTCCCGGGTCTGGGAGGCCGCCAACACAGCCAGGTTGGGCAGGCGCTTGTCCCGGATCAGGGCCTGGCCGATGGTGGCCTCTCCCTGGATCACGTTGACGAAGTCATACACCACCCGGCGCTCGCAACCCATGATGAGGTCGAGGTTGCGCAGACCGACATCGAAGTCGACGATGGCGGTCTTGAAGCCCCGCAGGGCCAGGCCGGTTCCAAAGGCGGCGGAGGTGGTGGTTTTCCCGACCCCGCCTTTGCCGGAGGTCACCACAATAATGCGTGCCAAAGGGAATGCTCCTCGTGAGTTCAAATCAGGCAAATGAAGTGAGTGTCAGCGACATGAGGTGAACCGGCTACAGGGGGAGAACGTGCAGGTTCTCGCCGTCCAGGTAAATCTGCGCGCCTTGCCCCCGGAGCGCCGGTTCCACATCCTCGGCCAGTCGATAGTAGCCCGCCACGGAAATCAGTTCGGCTTCCAGCACTCGACAGAAGATGCGGGCGCTGCGGTCCCCACGCAACCCGGCCAAGGCACGGCCGCGCAGGGCGCCGTAGACATGGATGTTGCCCTCGGCGAGCAATTCGGCGCCATGGCTAACCGGCCCCACCACGACCAGATCGCCTTTGGCGTAGATCTGTTGGCCGGAGCGCACCGGCTCAGTGACCAGACGGGTGATGGGCGTGGTCTCCACAACCGTTGGCCGGGGTTCTCCTGCGGTGGACCGGCTTTCGGCGAGCACGCCAAGCGCCAGGGTGCGGGCTTGCTGTTCATGGACGCTGTCTGCGCCGCGCACCGCCACAGGCACCAGGTCCAGGGTGCGCAGGCTTTCCACCAGGGTCGACAGATCCCAATCGCCCTCAGGCACTGCCTGTAGGTCCAGAACAATGGGCGCGCCTTTGAAAAAATCGGGTGCCTGCTGAATGCGGCGCGTCACCTGGCGGGCAATGCGCTCGGGATCGGCATCGAACACCTTCAGCACCGTGAAGGTGAAGCCCGCGCCCTTCAGTTCGCAGGCCTGGACGCGGGAAATGCTTGAGGGACGGGTCGCCATGGGCTGGACTCCGGGCCGGATGATTCAGAAGGATACAGCGCCGGCTGTCGACGAACACTTGGGGTCAAATATCACAAAGCAGAGCGGGCATTGCGGACCCGTCCGAAGTGCCAAGCCAGGCTCAAGCCCAAGACCAAGACGCCGAAGCCCAGGGCTGCTGTCTCGGCATTGTAACCGGGTTCATAGGGAGCCATGGCCCCCAGCAA
>JBATEM010000493.1:0-3635 GCA_049664005.1 Candidatus Macondimonas sp. | reverse complement strand
CCCCGAACAGGTTGTGCATGTCGCCGAGAATCTCCTGATAGGCGCCAATCATGAAAAAACCCACCAGATAGGTTTCCCGCTCGGCCACTGCATGCAGCGCCAGGGTGGGCGAGAGGCCTTCCCGATCCACATACTGGCGGATGCAGCCGTCGGAATCGCAGGTGAGATCCTGGATCACCCCGCGCACGGTGGGCGTCTCGCCCAGGCGCTGCAGCGGCATCACGGGGAAGATCTGCTGGATGGCCCACACATCGGGCAGCGACTGGAACACCGAGAAGTTACAGAAATACTTGACGGCCAGTTTCTCTTCCAGCTGGTCCAGAATTTCCCGGTGGCTCCTGCGCTTGGGATCGAGGCGGCCTTGCAGGCGCTGGCACAGCGCGGTGTAGACATGCTCGGCATAGGCCCGCTGCGGCAGGTCCAGTACGCCATGGGTGTACATGGCCTGGGCCTCGGACACCCAGTGCACCGCATCATGGAAGAGCTCCACCGGCGCCGCTGCGTCGAGCTGGGAGTAACCCTGCCACAGGTCATGGAGCAGGGGCGGTGCGTCGGCGGGCGGGGGCACCAGGGCCTCGGGGTCGACATGGGGCGTTTCCATGTCGATGACCTGGGTGATGAGCAGGGCATGATGAGCGGTCATGGCGCGCCCTGCCTCGGTGATGAGGTCCGGCTCGGGCAGGCCATGGGCCTGGCAGGTTTCCTTCAGGACATGAACCACCGCATTGGCGTATTCCGCCACCGAATAGTTCATCGAGCAGGCGCTGCGCGAATGGGTGCCCTCGTAATCCACGCCCAATCCACCGCCCACGTCCACATAGCGCAGCGGCGCGCCGAGCTGATGCAGGTCGGTGAAGTAGCGCGCGGCTTCGGTCAGGCCGCGGCGGATGTCGCGCACATTGGCCATCTGGGAGCCCATGTGGAAGTGCAGCAGTTGCAGGCAATCGCGCAGGCCAGCCGCCTCCAGTTGCTCGACACAGGCCAGGACCTGCGTGGCCGACAGCCCAAACTTGGATTTCTCCCCGCCGGTGTTCTGCCAGTTGCCGCTGCCGAGATTCGCCAGTCGCACCCGCACCCCGAGCAGCGGCCGCACGCCCAGTTGCGCCGATTCCCGGATGACGGTGGCCAGTTCCGAGGGTTTTTCGATCACGATCACCGCGCGCAGTCCCAACCGGCGGGCGATCAGGGCGCGGCGGATGTAGTCGCGATCCTTGTAGCCATTGCAGATGATCAGGCTGCCGGGGCGGGCCAGGGCCAGCACGGCCATGAGTTCGGGTTTGCTGCCGGCCTCCAGGCCCACGCGCTCGCCGCCGTGGCGGATGATTTCCTCCACCACGGTGCGTTGCTGGTTGACCTTGATGGGATACACGGCGGTATAGCGGCCACCGTAGCCATGTTGGGCGATGGCCCGGTCGAAGGCGCCGCACAGGGTATCGACGCGATCGTGCAGGATGTCGGAGAAGCGCACCAGGATGGGCAGGTTCAGGCCCGACTGGGTCATTCGCTGAGCCAGTTCCGGCAGGGGGACTTGCCCGCGCGCCGGATTCCGCAGCGGCAGGGCGACGACCTGGCCGCGCTCATCCACATCGAAATAGCCCTCGCTCCATTCCGGCACGTTGTAGAGCTGGCGAGCGTGGTCGGGCGCGGTGTCTGGGGTCATGGAAAACCAACGGGGCTGAGGGTGAGATGAAGGCAAGCCTAAAAGATTCGCGCGGGCCGGGTAAAGCGATCTTCCATGACGCTGCAATACGGATGGTCACAGGGCAGGGCTATAATCGGCCGTCCGATACACCACCCCAGGGACCCATGAGCGTGGATACCAACTGGTTCACCGAGTTCTACGAGCCGGGCGGCAGCGCCTTTGGCCTGAAAATCAAGGCCAAACTGCACGATGAACAGTCCGCCTACCAGCACATCGAGATCTACGATACCGAGACCTTCGGTCATCTGATGGTCATCGATGGCTGCGTGATGCTGACCCAGCGTGACAATTTCCTGTACCACGAAATGATGGCCCATCCGGCGCTGTTCAACCATGCGGCGCCGCGCCGGGTGGTGGTCATCGGTGGCGGGGATTGCGGGACCTTGCGCGAGGTGCTGCGCCACGAAGGGGTTCAGCAGGCCTTGCAGGTGGAAATCGATGAGCGTGTGACCCGGCTCTCCGAGCAATACTTTCCCGAACTGTGCGAGGCCAACGGCGATCCGCGGGCGCAGTTGCTGTTCGAGGACGGGATTGCCTGGTTCGCCAATGCGCCGGAAGCCTCCGTGGATGTGGTGATTGTGGACAGCACCGACCCGGTCGGGCCGGCCGAGGGCCTGTTCTCCGAGCCGTTCTACCGCGACGTGCATCGCGTGCTGGCGCCGGGTGGCCTGATCGTCCAGCAGAGCGAATCACCGCTCTATCACGTCGATTTGTTGTGCAGCGTCCATGGCGCGCTGCGCCGCTCCGGGTTCACGGAAGTCAAGACCCTGCACTATCCGCAGCCGGTCTATCCCTCCGGCTGGTGGAGCGCCACCATGGCCTGCAAGGATGGGCTGATCCGCCCCATGCGCCTGGAAGCGGCCCGGCGGCCCGCCTTCGCCACCCGCTATTACTCCGCAGAAATGCACCAGGCCGCCTTTGTGCTGCCGCCCTATCTGGCCGCTGCGCTGGAACAGGTCACCGCCTGATTCAGTGGCGTGGCGGATCCATGGATAACGACGATCGGGGTCAAGGGGCGCGCTTTTCGCCCCGCTCCGGCGGGGTGGCTGGGGAGAACGGCGCGATCTCCTGATTCAAAGAACGCTGGCCAAACCCCGGAAGGCGGTGTCCGGGGCGGTCACCAGGTAGACAGGAATGGCGTCGAGGTAATCCCGATACCGGCCCTTGGCGATGAAGCGTTCCCGGAATGCCGAGGCCCGCAAGGGCGCCTCCAGTCCCGGCAGGATGCCACCGCACAGATAGACCCCGCCGCGCGCACCCAGGGTCAAGGCGAGGTTGCCGGCCACGGTGCCCAGGAAAGCAAAGAAAAACCCGAGCGCTGTGTCCGCAAGGGGGTCCTGGCCCGCCCGCGTGGTCACCTCCGGCGGCGCGGTCAGGGATGGCGCTCCCGCTTCCGCGGCAAGGTGGTTGTAGAGCGCCAGCAAGCCCGGTCCGCTCACCAGCCGTTCGGCCGATACATGCCCCCATTCCCGTCGCAAGCTGTCGAGTAGGGCGCTTTCGCGTTCATCGGCCGGTGCCAGGGTGGCGTGACCGCCTTCGCCCGCCAAGGCAAGCCAGCGTTCGCCGCAGGGCAGCAATCCGGAAACGCCCAGGCCGGTGCCCGGTCCGATCACGGCCTGGGGTGCATGTGGCCAGGGGGCGTCACCGCTCAACTGCACGCATTCCTCGGCGTCGAGATGGGGGATGCCCAAGGCTTGCGCCGTAAAATCATTGAGCAGGTGAACCGTCTCCACGCCCAGCGCTGCGGCGAGCGCTGCGGGCGCGAGATGCCAGCCGCGATTGGTCAGGGTGACCGAGCCATCCCGCTCCAACGGCCCGGCCACGGCCAGGGCGGCGCTGCGCGGTGGCGTGAGGCCATGGGTCGCGAGGTGGTGGCGCACCACATCGCTCAGATCGGGGAACTCGTTGTTGCGATAGCGGCCGATGGGGCCGA
>JBATEM010000492.1:0-4086 GCA_049664005.1 Candidatus Macondimonas sp. | reverse complement strand
CAGCCAGTCTCCCGGTGTTTACCAACGTGATCAGGCTCAGCGCGGGCTTGAAGTTCAAACCGGAGTGATCGAGAACATCCGGGCGATTGTTATCGAGGGCAACCGTTCAGTGGTCAGCCAAGTTGGTGGTGCTGTGTTGGGTGGTGTACTGGGTAGTACCGTCGGCAGTGGCGCGGGTCGTCGCGTGGCCACCGCCGCTGGAGCCGCTGCGGGTACCGTGGCTGGACAGGCTGCTGAAGAACGTGCCAGCCGCCAGCAGGGCGTTGAAGTGACCGTCCGCCTGACCGATGGCAGCGTGATTGCCGTGGCCCAGGCGGTTGATCCGTCCATGGCGCCATTCATGCTGGGCGAGCGGGTGCGAGTGCTGCGTGCCGCTGATGGGACCTTGCGCGTCAGCCGTTGACCCTGACCCTTAAAATCCACACACTTTCAGGCGGGCGTGCTGTTTTGGGCACGCCCGTTTTTCGTTCGTGGATAAAGTGATGTTGTTGCGTTACCAAGTTGAGATGCCCCAGCCCGCCGGACACGGCTATCGGGTCCGTTGCCATCTGCCCGAAGCCTTGCCAGGACAGCGCTTGCGATTGCCGGCCTGGATTCCGGGCAGCTATTTGATCCGCGACTTTGCCCGCCATGTGGTGACGCTGGAAGCCCGCGATGACGCCGGTCGTGCTGTGCCCATGACCAAGCTGGACAAGTCCACCTGGCAGGCGGCACATGCGGGCGGCTCTTTGGATGTGATCTGGGAGGTTTATGCCCGCGATACCTCGGTGCGCGGCGCTTATCTTGATGGGCACTGGGGCTTTTTCAACGGCAGCAGCCTGTTCCTTGAGCCACTGGATGTGGCAGTGACGGAGATCGAGGTGGATGTCGCCGCTCCGTGCGCGAATTGGCGCCTGGCCACGGCACTGGATCCCGTGGCCGTGGATGGGCAGGGCTTCGGGCGCTACCGGGCGGCCGACTATGAGACCTTGATCGATTGCCCCGCACTGATGGGGCCATTGGCGCAACAGGTCTTCATGGTGGCCGGCGTGCCCCATATTCTGTGGGTGCTGGATGACGATCCCCAGGCCGATCTGGCGCGACTGGGGGGTGATCTGGCGCGCATCTGTGCCTGGCAGGGGCAGTTATTCGGCGAGCCTCTGCCGATGGACCGCTATCATTTCCTGCTGCGACTGGCGGGTGACGGCTATGGGGGTTTGGAACATCGGACGAGCTGCGCGCTGTTGGCCCAACGCAAGACCCTGCCCCAGATCGAGGAATCGGCGGTTTCGGAGGATTATGCGGAATTGCTGGGGCTGTGCAGCCATGAGTATTTCCATGCCTGGCATGTCAAGCGGATCCGGCCCGTGCCGCTCGTGGGGGCGGACCTGAGCGCCGAGGCCTATACGCGCCAGTTGTGGGTGTTCGAGGGCATCACCTCGTACTACGACGATCTGGCGCTGGTGCGTTCCGGTTGTATTGGGGCGTCGCAGTACCTCGGCCGGCTCGCGCATACCCTGACCCGGCTGCGGCGCACCCCCGGCCGCTTCCGGCAAAGCGTTGCGGAGGCCAGCTTCGATGCCTGGATCAAACTGTACAAGCCCGACGAAGCCACTCCCAATCACACCGTCAGCTATTACACCAAAGGCAGCGTTATTGCCCTGTGTCTCGACCTCATGCTGCGCCGAGAATCTTCGAATGCCGTGAGTCTCGATCAGGTGATGCGCCGCCTGTGGCAGGATCATGGCCAAAACGCGATACCCCTGCCCGAGGCGGGGTTTGAGGCGTTGGTCGCTTCCCTTGCCGGAGACGCGGCGGGAGGGCAGTTGCGCGATTGGGTCCACGGCCGCGAAGAATTACCAGTCGCCGAATTGCTGGCGGATTTCGGGGTGGATCTGCACTGGGCATGCGCACGCGATGCCCGCGATACCGGAGGATATGGCTTGCCACCCCGTAATGGCCGGCGTTCGGACCTGGGGTTGCGGGTGCGTGTCATGGCGGAAGGCTTGCGCGTGGAATGGGTCGCGCCGCAGGGCCCGGCGGCGCGCGCGGGCATGGCCTGTGGCGATGTGTTGGTGGCTTTGGACGGCTTGCGGGTCGATGCCGAGCGACTCGAACGGATGCTCATGAGCGATGCGGCGGGACGGACGATGGCGGTACACGGATTCCGCGAGGATCGTCTGATGACCTATGCCGTGCAGGCCGATCCCGCGCCCCTCGATACCTGCTGGCTGCATTTGCCAGCAGGTTTCGCCACCCGCTACCCGGCCGGGGCCACATGGCTGGGTTCTTCGGCGCCCATTCAAGGCCATTAGGTTTTTTTCCATTCAACGGGATGAATCGAGGAATATCGCCGCCATGGGTTTATTGATCAAACTGTTGCTGAGTTACCTGCTGGGGTCGGTGCTGGGCAGTCTCCTGTTGGGTCGACTGCGTGGGGTGGATGTGCGCCAGCATGGCAGCGGCAACGCGGGGGCCACCAATGCCCTGCGGGTGCTGGGGCGGGGGATGGCGGTGGCGGTGCTGGCCATCGATGCCGGCAAGGGGGTGCTGGCGGTCACCCTGATTCCTGCCCTGCCCTTCGGCGCCGGCCCGGAACTGCCCTGGTTGCCAGTGCTTTGCGCCTTCGCCGTCGTACTGGGCCATGTCTATCCTGTCTTTCACGGTTTTCGCGGCGGCAAAGGAGCGGCCACCCTGCTCGGCGTCGTGCTGGGCTTGATGCCGGCGGGGGTGATCTGGATTTTTGGCGCCTGGCTGTTGGTGCTGGTTTTGAGTGGTTATGTCGGGCTCGCTACCGTGTGCGCTGCTGCGATTGCGCCGCTGTACGTGGCCTTCGGTACGCCTGAGGGCATTGCCTCTCCCCTGGGTATTTTCACGGTGTTAATGGCCGCTTTCGTTTTTTATACCCATCGCGAAAACATCCGGCGGCTGCGGGCGGGCAATGAACACCGCTTCCAGCGGGTGATGCTGTTGCGGCGCTTGCGGGGGTGAGCGGTGCCTGAGTCCAGCGGCGAGCTGACCGATGTCCAGGATCATCTGGTGCGGGCCTTGGCCGGGGGCGCGGTGGTGTCCGGAGCGGCCCTGGCCCATGAGCTGGGAGTGAGCCGGACTGCGGTCTGGAAGCAACTGCGTCAATTGGCGGAGATAGGCGTGCAGCTGCTGCCGGTGCGCGGTCAGGGCTATCGACTGGCGGCGCCGCTGGAATTGCTGGATCGGGAGGCGATCCTGAGCGCTTTGCCGTCCGATCTGGCTGCGCGGATCGGGGCCTTTCACCTGCCTTTCGCAGTTGATTCCACCAATCTGGAACTCTTGCGCCAGCCTGCCGGAACGCAGATTCGGCTGTGTCTGGCGGAGTTCCAGTGGGCGGGGCGCGGGCGTCGCGGACGCAGCTGGCAGTCGCCACTGGGCGGGCAGATTCCGCTGTCACTGGCCTACACCTTCGCAGCACTGCCGGCGGATTTTTCCGCCCTGGGCCTCGCGGTGGGGGTGATGGCCGCCTCCGCCCTGCGCCAGCTCGGGGCGCAGGAGGTTGGGCTGAAATGGCCCAATGATCTGCACTGGCAGGGACGCAAGTTGGGCGGGGTGCTGATCGAGGTGCGCGGTGAGGCCGGCGGACCCTGCGAGGTGGTGGTGGGTGTGGGTGTCAACGTGAATTTGGCGCCCGAGGCGCTGGGTCGGGTGGATCAGCCCTGGACAGATCTCAGCCGCATCCTGGGCGCGGCGCGTCCCCATCGCAATCGCATTGCGCAACAGTTGATCGTGGATCTGGTGCACGGTCTCGATGTGTTTGCCGATCAAGGCTTGGCGCCTTTCCTGGCCGATTATGCGGCGTGTGATGTCTTGGCGGGCCGCGTGGTGCGGGTGGAGCAGAACGGCCAATGGCACGAAGGCACGGCGCTGGGGATCGATAAGCGCGGCGCGCTGCGGGTACGCCATCAAGACGGCATTCGATCCTACTGGTCTGGCGAGGTCAGTGTGCGGGCGTCGGCGGAATGAAGCTGCTGCTGGATTTGGGCAATACCCGCATCAAGTGGGCTTGCCAACCGGCCGGAGCGCTGGAATTTTCGGCGCGGGGGGAGGCCTTGTACGCGGCGCAGGATCCCGCTG
>JBATEM010000491.1:0-2589 GCA_049664005.1 Candidatus Macondimonas sp. | reverse complement strand
GGATCATCCTGATACTTCAGGATCTGGTAGGACCGCTCCCCCGCCTCCTTGCGGATGCCGGCCGCCTCATCGAAGATTTTTTTCCAGGCCGGGTAATCCTCGACTTCATGGATGATCAGGACATGGCTCATGGTGGACACGCTCCGGGGTGCTTGGAGACAAAATGCGGATGCCGGATGCGTCCAGGACGCAGGCCGCGCCGGACGGATTGGCCGCGCGCGCATGGCATCGGATATAGGTGAGCAGCGGCTTTGCAATGACGGAACGGCGGCGGGCACGATGGGTTTCTTCAACCGTAAAAATCACATGCCTCAGGAAACCGTCTCCTCGGAACTCGAGACGGCGGCGAGCGCGTCGACCGGCACATAGCCACGCCGCTTGCGGGCGCGCAGCTCCTGGTTCCAGAGATGAATCGCCTCGGGATAGTCGCTGCAGGGGATGGTTTTCATCTGCCCCCGGCCGCCCTGCCCATCGCCCAAGGTGCGGATCACCACCCAGCCGAACAGATCCTGTTGCAGGCGCAGCTCGACATGGCGGCCCTCGCGCTCCAGTCGCACGAATTGCCAGGGCGTGGGCAGTGCCAACTCAATACATCCCGGTCTGCAGCCGCGCTTCCTCGGACATGCGGCTCTGGTCCCAGGGCGGCTCGAAGGTCAGCTCCACACTCACCCGCTTCACCGTGGGCACCGCCGCCACCTTGACCCGCACTTCATCGGCCAGGATGTCGCCCATGCCGCAGCCCGGCGCGGTCAGGGTCATGCGGATGTGCACCGCGCGCCCGCCCTCGGGCAAGGGCTCCACCACCCGGTCGTAGATCAGTCCCAGATCGACGATGTTGATGGGAATCTCGGGATCGAAACAGGTCTTGAGCTGGTCCTCGATGCAGGCTGCCACGGCCGCATCGTCGGCATCGGCGGGTAACTCGGGGCTGGGCGGTTCGTCACGGCCCAGGGCATCGGCGTCCTTGCCGGCGATGCGCACCAGGTTGCCGCCGTAGTACACCGTGAAGCTGCCGCCCAGGGCCTGGGTGATGCGCACCTCGGCGCCCTCGGGCAGCACCACCGTATCGCCCGCCGGAATCATCACCCCAAGGCAATCGCGGGAGAGCGTCGCGTAATCGGACTGCTGGGAATACATGGCGGACCTCACTCGGTGCGCACGGGAGTCTGCTCCCCGTGCAGGGCGGCGTTCAGGGTGTGCCAGGACAAGGTGGCGCACTTGACCCGGGCCGGATAGTCCTTGACTCCCGCCAGCGCGGCCAGCTTGCCCAGCCGTGCCGGGTCCCCGACCGACTTGCCGGTGAGCAGCTCATGCATGTCGGTGAACAGGGCTTCGGCCTCGGCAACCGTCTTGCCCTTGACGGCTTCGGTCATCAGGCTGGCGGAGGCAGTGGAAATGGCGCAGCCGCTGCCCACGAAGCTCACGTCCTCGACGCGGCCATCCACGACCTGCGCGTAAACCACCAGCTTGTCGCCGCACAAGGGGTTATAGCCTTCGGCAAGCCGGACGGCGCCCGCGATGGCCCGGAAGTTCCGCGGATTGCGGTTGTGATCGACGATGATGTCCTGATACAGATCGCGCAAATCCATCAACCCCGCCCTCCGAACAGATCCCGCGCCCCTTGCAGCGCCGCCACCAGGGCGTCGATGTCCGCGGTGGTGTTGTAGCAGGCCAGTGAGGCCCGCGCCGTGGCCGGCACACCGTAAAAGTCCATCACCGGCATGGCGCAATGATGACCCGCCCGGATTGCCACCCCGGCATGATCCAGAATGGTCCCGAGGTCATGGGGATGTACACCCTCGACCACGAAGGACACCACGCTGGCCCGTTGCGGCGCGGAACCAATGAAGCGAATCCCGTCGATCTCGCGCAGCCGTTCCAAGGCGTAGTTCAGCAGGGCGGCTTCATGGCGGGCGATGGCATCCAGGCCGATGCGGTCCACATAGTCCAGCGCCGCCCCCAGCCCAACTGCTTCCGCGATGGCCGGCGTGCCGGCCTCGAACTTGTAGGGCAGATCGTTCCAGGTGCTGCCCTCGAAGCGCACCGTGCGGATCATGTCGCCACCGCCCTGCCAGGGCGGCATGGCCTCCAGCACCTCGCGCCGCCCGTAGAGCACGCCAATGCCGGTGGGGCCATAGAGCTTGTGCGCGGAAAAGGCGTAGAAGTCGCAATCCAGCGCCTGCACATCCACCGCCCGATGTGGCACCCCCTGGGCGCCGTCGATCAGCACCATGGCCCCGGCCGCACGCGCGCGGGCCGTGAGTTCGGCGATCGGATTCACCGTCCCCAGGGCGTTGGATACATGGGCCACGGCGAAAATCCGCGTGCGCGGTCCCAGCAGGCGTTCGAAGGCCTCCAGATCCAGCGCCCCATCCGGCGTGATGGGCACCACCTTGAGGGTCGCGCCCGTCTGCTCGCACACCATCTGCCAGGGCACGGTGTTGGAATGGTGTTCCAGGTGAGTGATGAGGATTTCATCTCCCGGTTTCAGGCGCGGCCGGGCGTAGCTCTGGGCCACCAGGTTGATGGCCTCGGTGGTGCCGCGCACGAAAATGATCTCCTCGCGCGCCCGGGCATTGAGGAAGGCCC
>JBATEM010000490.1:0-4716 GCA_049664005.1 Candidatus Macondimonas sp. | reverse complement strand
GCCTGATCGTAAAACCAGCCGGTTTTCTGGCCGGTGCGCGGGCAGCAGTGATACGTCAGGCCGTTTTCACATACGCTCACCACGGACGGCAGGCTGCCCAGGACCTCGACTGTCTTCGGCAGTCCTTCAGCTTCCCGCGCGGCGCTGTCATTGCGCAGCACAATCGCTTGAGGGCGTATTACCTTGTCCAGGGCCTCGATGATTTCCGCACGGTAGGCGTCCATGCCGGCGGTATTCATCTGGACCGACAGGACCTCGCCAAAGCGGTCCACCACCAGACCGGGCAGGCCGTCGGAGTCCCCGTAGACCAGCCGATAGTGAGGTGTGGGAAAAAACCGTTCGCGCAGGGAGAGCGCCTGATTGAGGCGATGGATGAACAGGGACTTGCCGGGTGGGTGTTCGGCATCGCGGCTCAGCAGCCGGATGCAGATCAGGTTGTGGGGATTGATATAGCCGCTGCCCAGGAATTGTCCATTATGGGCATGGACCCGCACTCCCTGGCCCGGCGTCAGGGACGTCAACGCCACCCGCTGGGTGTCGATTTCGTTGCTATAGACCCAGGGATGGCCGGCGCGAATGCGTCGATCCGCATCCCGATTGAGCCAGATGTCAGAGAGATCCATGGTATGCGCCGCGCAGGGTAAACGGCGGATTATACCCCAGGCGTGGGCATGGCTTGGTTGAGGCGGTTTGCGCCCTTGGGCTATGCTGGACCGTTCACGGGAATCACGACTCATTGGGGCAGCAATGCGGGAATATCAGCCGCAGGAATTGGAAGCACGCGTGCAGAGTGCATGGGAAGCCGGCGCGGCGTTTCGGGTGTGCGAGGCGCCGGGGCGGGAGAAATTCTACTGCCTGTCGATGTTTCCCTATCCCTCCGGCCGCCTGC
Source organism: Candidatus Macondimonas sp. (assembly GCA_049664005.1). Lineage (GTDB taxonomy): Bacteria > Pseudomonadota > Gammaproteobacteria > UBA5335 > UBA5335 > Macondimonas. The sequence goes on along the minus strand of JBATEM010000490.1, from coordinate 3,827 downwards.
ACATGGGGCATGTGCGCAATTACACCCTGGGGGACGTGATCGCGCGCTACCAGCGCATGTGCGGCAAGAACGTGCTGCAGCCGATGGGTTGGGATGCGTTTGGCCTGCCCGCCGAGAATGCGGCGCTGAAAAACGGCCAGCCGCCCGCGCGCTGGACGCGGGAAAACATCGCCCAGATGAAGCGCCAACTCCAGCGCCTGGGGCTCGCCTACGACTGGGAACGGGAGATCGCCACCTGCGATCCGACCTATTACCGCTGGGAACAGTGGCTGTTTACGCGCTTGTTCGAGAAAGGGGTGATCTACAAGAAAGCCGGCGTGGTGAACTGGGACCCGGTCGATCAGACCGTGCTCGCCAATGAGCAGGTCATCGACGGGCGCGGCTGGCGTTCCGGCGCGCTGGTCGAGAAGCGCGAGATCCCGATGTATTACTTCGCAATCACCCGCTATGCCGAGGAATTGCTGAACGATCTGGAGCAGCTCGAAGCATGGCCGGAGCAGGTGCGCACCATGCAGCGCAACTGGATCGGCAAGAGCCGTGGCATGGAAATCATGTTTCCCTACCCGGCCGAACTCGCCGGCCGCCTGGGTGCGCCGGGGCTCAAGGTGTTCACCACGCGCCCCGACACGCTGATGGGCGTCACCTATGTGGCCGTCGCCGCCGAGCATCCCCTCGCGACCTTGGCAGCTGCAGACAATGCCACCTTGCAGGACTTCGTCGATACCTGTCGGCGTGGCTCGGTCGCCGAGGCCGATGTGGCCACCCAGGAAAAGCAGGGCATGCCCACCGGGCTGTTTGTGCAGCACCCCTTCACTCAGGAAACGGTGCCGGTCTGGATCGCCAACTACGTGCTGATGGCTTATGGCGAAGGGGCCGTGATGGCGGTGCCGGCCCATGACGAGCGTGATTTTGAGTTCGCGCAAAAATATGGACTTCCGATCAAGCCGGTCATTCAGCCCCTGGACGGCGCGCTGACCCTGCCGCTTGCCGCTGCCTTCACCGACCCCGGCATCCTGTTCGATTCGGGTGTGTTCTCTGGCCTCGACTTCGATCAGGCCTTCGAGCGCATGGAAACCGCCTTGAAAGCGGCGCAGCTGGGACAGTCGCGGGTACAGTACCGCCTGCGTGACTGGGGGATTTCCCGCCAGCGCTACTGGGGCTGCCCCATCCCCATCATTCACTGCGAGTCCTGTGGCGATGTGCCGGTGCCGGCGCAAGATCTGCCCGTGCTGCTGCCCGAGGACGTGGTGCCGGATGGCGCAGGCTCGCCACTGGCCCGCATGCCGGCGTTCTATGAAACCGCCTGTCCGCGCTGCGGCGGGCCGGCACGGCGCGAAACCGACACCTTGGATACCTTCGTCGAATCGTCCTGGTACGCCGCCCGCTATGCTTCACCGCGCTGCGACAGCGCCATGGTGGATCCGGCAGCGGCGCGTTACTGGCTGCCGGTGGACCAGTATGTGGGGGGTATCGAACACGCCATTCTGCACTTGCTCTATGCGCGCTTCTTCCACAAGCTGATGCGCGATGAGGGGCTGGTGGCAGGGGACGAGCCGTTTGCCCGGCTGCTGACGCAGGGCATGGTGGTGGCGGATACCTTCTATCGGCAACAGGACAGTGGCGGCAAGGACTGGATCAATCCCGCCGATGTGGCAGTCCAGCGCGACGAGAAAGGCCGCATGATCGCCGCGACGCTCAAAGCCGACGGCCAGCCGGTCGAGATCGGTGGCCTGGAGAAGATGTCCAAGTCCAAGAACAACGGTGTGGACCCGCAGGTCCTGATCGACCGCTATGGGGCCGACACCGTGCGCCTGTTCATCCTGTTCGCAGCGCCCCCGGATCAGAGTCTGGAGTGGTCCGATGCGGGGGTGGAGGGGGCCTCGCGCTTCCTCAAGCGCTTCTGGCGGCTGGCGATGGCGGAAGCCGAGCGGCCCGTCCCGCCCGCTGTCGATCCCGCCCTGCTGACCGAGCCCCAGCGGGCGTTGCGGCGTCAGGTTCACCAGACCGTGGCCAAGGTGGGTGATGACATCGGCCGCCGCCAGACCTTCAATACCGCCATCGCGGCCGTGATGGAACTGACCAATACCCTGAGCCGGTGGGAGGATGACAGTCTGGCCGGGCGGGCGGTGTCGCGCGAGGCGGTGAGCTTAGCGGTTTGTCTGCTTGCTCCCATCGTGCCCCATATCAGCCAGGCCCTGTGGGAGGCCTTGGGGCATTCGGGGCTGGTGATGGATGCATCCTGGCCTGCGGCCGATCCAGGCGCCTTGGAGCGTGAAGCGCTGGAACTGGTGGTTCAGGTCAATGGCAAGCTGCGTGGCCAGATCCGGGTGCCCATCGATGCGGATCGTGAAACCGTCGGCCGGGCGGCGCTGGCGGAGCCGAATGTGCAGCGTTTTCTGGAAGGGGCAACGGTGCGCAAGCTCATCGTGGTGCCAGGGAAGCTGGTCAATGTGGTGGTTTAGGCGCCGTGTGAAACTGATGCGCGCCAAAGGGATGGCGCTCCGGCTGCCGATGGTTCTGGTGGCGATCTTGATGCTGACAGCCTGCGGCTGGCGTTTGCAGGGAGCGTTTCATCTGCCGCCGGCGTTCAGTCCGGTCTATGTGCAGGACAGCGGCAGTGGCTCGCGGCTGGGATACGAACTGCGTGACCAGTTGCGCCTTGCCGGCATGGCGCAGACCGACTCCCCGAAGCAGGCCCAGGCGGTGATCGTGATCAGCGGGGATCGGATCCAGCGCCAGCTGCTGGCCGTCGACAGCGCCGGCAAGGGACGCGACTACGCCGTGATCCTGCGGGCCGATTACGAGGTATTGCGGGCGGGCAAGTCCTTGCAACCCCGGCGCAGCGTGCAGCGGCGCCGTGACTATCTGGTGAGCGAGGCCGAAGGCGATCCCCTGACCGATGAACTGCGCGCACTCGAAATTACCGACGCCCTGCGGCGCGAGGTGGCGCGCGAGATTCTGCGACAACTCACCATCCAGGCCGAAGCGAAGTCGTGAAACTAGGCCCTGAGCAGCTGGACGCCGACTTGCAACGCGGCCTTGCCCCGATTTATGTGATTGGGGGGGATGAGCCATTGTTGGCGGAGGAGGCAGCGGATGCGGTGCGTGCAAGGGCGCGGCAGGCCGGTTTCGCTGAGCGTCAGGTGATGTTTGTCGAACCGGGTTTCGACTGGTCGGCGTTTGGCGGTGAACTGGCTTCCCGTTCCCTGTTCGGGGATCGTCGCCTGGTGGAGTTGCGCATCCCGGGCGGCAAACCCGGAGAGCCCGGTGCGCGTGCGCTGCAAGCCTATGCAGCCGCGCCGGCGCCCGATGTGTTGCTGCTGGTGCTGTGCGGCGCGCTTGATGGCGCTGCGCGCAACAGCAAGTGGTATCAGGCCTTGGCGCAAGTCGGCATGGCAGTGCAGATCTGGCCCGTGGGCGCGGCGGAATTGCCGGCATGGATCCGCGGCCGTTTGGCGCGCGTGCGACTGCGGATTGACCAGGACGCTTTGAGCCTGCTGGTGGAGCGCACCGAGGGGCACCTGCTGGCCGCTCATCAGGCGCTGGCCCAGTTGGCCTTGCTGGCCAGCGGCGAGACGGTGGATGAGGCCCTGGTGCTGGCGACCGTGGGACAGCAGGCGCGTTTCGACGTGCAGGCCCTGGCCGAGGCAGCGATCGCGGGGGATGCACCACGCACCCGGCGGGTGCTGTTTGGTCTGCGGGAGGAGGGGCTGGAAACGCCTTTGATCCTGTGGGCCATGGCGCGCGAATTGCGCCTGTTGGCCAGCCATCGACCTGGCGGCGCCTTGCCTGGCGGCTTGCCACCGCGCCGCCGCAAGGCGCTGGAA
>JBATEM010000489.1:0-1621 GCA_049664005.1 Candidatus Macondimonas sp. | reverse complement strand
GAAAACCAGCTTCATGCCGCCGTGGTGGAACTGGTCGCGCTGGACGATGCGACGATCAAATATTCCACGGTGCAGAACTGGTATCCGGGGGACGAGCAGGGCCGTGGCGGCATCTACAACTTCGTGACCAAGCGCGGCGATTGCCGGGGCGACCGTTCCAAGATCACCTGGACCCAGGTGGAAACCGGCTCGGCCATCACCTGGAAATACCCCAGCTGCATCCTGCGCGGCGCGGGCTCGGTGGGGGAGTTCTATTCGGTCGCGACCACCAACAACCATCAGCAGGCCGACACCGGCACCAAGATGATCCACATTGGTCCCAATACCACCAGCACCATCGTCTCCAAGGGCATCTCGGCGCGCTTCGGCCAGCAGACCTATCGCGGGCTGGTGAAGGTGTTGCCCAGTGCCGAGGGCGCGCGCAACCACACCCAGTGCGATTCGCTGCTCATGGGCAACCGCTGCGGCGCCCATACCGTGCCTTATATCGAGGTGAAGAACCCCACGGCCCAGGTGGCGCACGAGGCCACTACCTCGCGCATTGGTGAGGACCAACTGTTCTATTGCCGCCAGCGCGGCATCAGCGCAGAGGACGCCGTGAACATGATCGTGAACGGCTTTTGCAAGGAAGTGTTCCAGGTGTTGCCCATGGAATTCGCCGTGGAGGCACAGAAGCTGCTGTCCGTCTCCCTCGAAGGCGCCGTGGGCTGAGGCCTTTTTTCAACCGTGTGAGCGGCGCCCCAGGCGCCCCGGGAAATGAAGATTCATGCTACAGATCGACAATTTGCAGATCAGCGTGGACGACCGGCCCCTGCTCAAGGGCCTGAGTCTCAAGGTCAACGCCGGCGAGGTCCACGCCATCATGGGCCCCAACGGCTCGGGCAAGAGCACCTTGGCCGCCGTGCTGGCGGGCCGCGAGGGCTATGTCCACACCGGCGGCACGGTGCGCTACCGCGACCAGGATCTGCTGGCCATGGCGCCGGAGGTGCGGGCGCGCGAGGGGATCTTCCTGGGCTTCCAATACCCGGTGGAAATTCCCGGCGTCAACAATGTCTATCTGCTCAAGGCCAGCCTCAACGCCCAGCGCCGCCATCGCGGCGAGCCCGAGCTGGATGCCTTCGAGTTCCTGCGTCTGGTGCGTGGACAGATGGAGATGATGGGCATTCCGGAGGAGTTTCTGCGCCGTTCGGTGAATGAAGGCTTCTCGGGTGGCGAGAAGAAGCGCAATGAAATCCTGCAGATGCTGATTTTGCAGCCACGCTTGGCGATCCTGGACGAGATCGATTCCGGACTGGATATCGATGCGCTGAAGGTGGTCTCACAGGGGATCCAGGCAATGCGATCGCCCGATCGGGCGATGATTCTGGTGACCCATTACCAGCGCTTGCTGGATTACGTCAGCCCCGATTACGTGCACGTGCTGGCCGGCGGCCGCATCATCCGCTCGGGCGGCAAGGAACTGGCCCACGAGCTGGAAGCGGAAGGCTACGAGGGTGTGTTGGCGGGAGCGGCCGGGGTGGCCCAGTGAGCGAGGCAGCCGTGGCCGCCGTGCGCGCCTATCTGGACCGGGATGCCTTCGGTGTGGCGCCGAATCCGGCATTGGCCGAGCGCGGCGTGGTTC
>JBATEM010000488.1:0-4071 GCA_049664005.1 Candidatus Macondimonas sp. | reverse complement strand
CCCACCGCTTGCCCGCGGTGCTCGATCCCGACACCACCGCCCGACTCCTTGAAGACATCCCCCAAACCCCGCTGCAGTGGCGCGACCGCGCGCTGTACGAACTGATCTATTCCAGCGGCTTGCGGTTGAGCGAAGCCGTGGGCCTGAATGTGGCCGATCTGGATCTGAGTGCGGGCGAGGTGCGGGTACTGGGCAATGGCGGGCGCATGCGCCAGGTGCCGGTAGGCCGCAAGGCGCGTGAGGCGCTCGACACCTGGCTCGCCCTGCGCGCGCCATCGGTGCCGCCGACGCAAACGGCGCTGTTCGTCAATCATCGCGGCGCGCGACTGGGGGCGCGCAGCGTGCAACGCCTGCTGGCCCAGCGGGCGATCACCCAGGGCCTGGCGCAACACGTCCATCCGCACATGCTGCGTCATGCCTTTGCCACGCATCTGCTGGAATCCAGCGGCGACCTGCGCGCGGTACAGGAGCTGCTGGGCCACCAGCGCCTCAGCACCACCCAGATCTACACCCACCTGGACTTCCAGCACCTGACGCAGGTCTACGATCGTGCCCATCCGCGCGCCCGGCGCCCGAACCAAGCGCCCCCGGATCCCGACGGCATGCAGTAGAATCCTCCCTGCAAGTCCCGCCGGCGTCGGCGCACCAGGACGAGGAGCAATGCAGCAGTTCCACGGTACGACCATTCTTTCCGTGCGCCGCAATGGCCAGGTGGCCATCGCCGGTGACGGCCAGGTGTCCATGGGCGACACCGTCATGAAAGCCAATGCGCGCAAGGTGCGGCGGCTCTATCGCGACCGCGTGCTGGCCGGTTTCGCAGGCGGCACGGCCGATGCGTTCACCTTGTTCGAACGCTTCGAGAGCAAGCTGGAAGCCCACAGCGGCCACCTTACGCGCGCGGCGGTGGAGCTGGCCAAGGACTGGCGCACCGACCGCATGCTGCGCCGCCTGGAAGCGCTGATGTGCGTCGCCGATGCCACGGCATCCCTCGTGATCACCGGCAACGGCGATGTCATCGAACCCGCCGACGCCATCATGGCCATCGGTTCGGGCGGCAACTATGCCCTCGCCGCAGCGCGGGCGCTGCTGGCGGAGACGCCCCTGTCGGCGCGCGACATCGTGGAAAAAAGCCTGCACATCGCCGGCGACATCTGCATCTACACCAACCACCAGATCACCATCGAGACCCTGGACGCCGCCTGAAGGCGAGCGCGTCCGGCGAGGAAGACCCATGTCCCAGATGACGCCGCGGGAAATCACCGAGGAACTGGACAAGCACATCATCGGCCAACAGGCCGCCAAGCGCGCCGTGGCCATCGCCCTGCGCAACCGCTGGCGCCGCCAGCAGGTGCCAGCGCCTCTGTCGCGGGAAATCACGCCCAAGAACATCCTCATGATCGGGCCCACCGGCGTGGGCAAGACCGAGATCGCCCGCCGCCTGGCCAAGCTGGCGCGCGCGCCCTTCGTCAAGGTGGAGGCCACCAAATTCACCGAAGTGGGTTACGTCGGCCGCGATGTGGACACCATCATCCGCGATCTGGTGGAAACCTCCTTCAAGATGACCCGTGAACTGGCCGTCGCCGCGGTGCGGGTGCGTGCCGAGGACGCCGCCGAGGAGCGCATCCTGGATGCCCTGCTGGGCACGCCGCGCCCGGCGCCCGGTGGGGTCGGCAGCGGCCCCAGCGAAGACACGCGCCAGAAGATGCGCAAGATGCTGCGGGAAGGCGCGCTGGATGAGCGGGAAATCGAAATCGAGGTGCGCGGCAATCTGGGCGGGGTAGAAATCATGGCGCCCCCCGGCATGGAGGAGATGACCAGCCAGTTGCAATCCATGTTCCAGAACCTGGCCGGCAATCTGCAGAGCCGCCGCCGGCGTCTGAAGGTGAAGGAAGCCTTGAGCGCGCTCACCGACGAGGAAGCGCTGCGACTGGTGAACGAGGAGGAAATCAAGCAGCAGGCGGTGCGCAATGCCGAGGAAAACGGCATCGTGTTCCTCGATGAAATCGACAAGGTCTGCCGCCGCGCCGATCATGCGGTGGGCGCCGATGTCTCCCGCGAGGGCGTGCAGCGCGACCTGCTGCCCCTGGTGGAAGGCTGCGCGGTCACCACCAAATACGGCACGGTGCACACCGATCACATCCTGTTCATCGCCTCCGGGGCCTTCCATGTCGCCAAGCCCTCGGACCTCATCCCGGAATTGCAGGGCCGCCTGCCCATCCGCGTCGAGCTGCAATCCCTGGCGGTGGAGGATTTCGAGCGCATCCTGATCGAGCCCGATGCCGCCCTGACGCGCCAGTACCAGGCGCTGCTGGCCACCGAGGGCGTGACCTTGGAATTCACGCCGGCGGGCGTGCGGCGGCTGGCGGAAGTGGCCTTCGAGGTCAACGAGCGCACCGAGAACATCGGCGCCCGACGCCTGCATACCGTGCTCGAGCGCCTGCTGGAAACGGTATCCTATGATGCGCCCGATCACGCCGGCACCACCTTGGCGGTCGACGCGGACTACGTGGACCTTCACCTGGGCGCCCTGGCCCAGGATGAGGATCTGAGCCGCTACATCCTGTAAACAAGGAGGCCTGCCATGACCGCCGCGTCCGCCCCGCGCCTGACCGCCATGACCCTGCACCGCCGCTCGCGGGTGCTGGAGGTGGCCTTCGACAGTGGCGAGGTATTCCAACTGCCCTGCGAATACCTGCGCGTGTTCTCTCCCTCGGCCGAGGTGCGCGGCCATGGCACCGGGCCGTCGATGCTGGTGGTGGGCAAGGAAGCGGTCAACATCCAGGCCATCGAACCGACCGGCCATTACGCCGTGCGGCTGGTGTTCGACGACGGCCACAACAGCGGCATCTACACCTTCGGCCAGCTTCATACGCTGGGTCTGGAGCAGGCGCGCAACTGGAACGCCTACCTCGCCCGCCTGCAATCGGCCGGCTACACGCGCAAATCCATCCCACAGGATGCTCCCTCATGAGCCGTGATCAGGATCCCACGCCGGACGACATCGATTTTGGCTTCGAGCGCGTCCGGCGCGAGGACAAGCAGCGCCTGGTGCGCGGCGTGTTCGATTCAGTGGCGGACCGCTACGACCTCATGAACGATCTCATGTCGATGGGGCTGCACCGGATCTGGAAACGCTTCACGGTCGCCCTCGCCGGGGTGCGGCCGGGCGAGCGGGTGCTGGATCTGGCCGGCGGCACCGGCGATCTGGCGGGAGCCTTCCTGCCCCAGGTTGGCCGCGAGGGGCTGGTGATCCTGAGCGACATCAACGCTGCCATGCTGGGGCGCGGGCGGGAACGGCAGGTGGACGCGGGCCATGCGGGCAATCTGGCCTATGTGCAGGCCAATGCCGAGGCCCTGCCACTGGCCTCGGGCAGCGTGGACTGCGTCACCATCGGTTTCGGCCTGCGCAATGTCACCGACAAGCCCGCCGCCCTGCGCGAAATGGGGCGGGTGTTGCGGCCGGCCGGGCGGGCGCTGGTGCTGGAATTTTCCCAGCCCCGCATCGCGCCGCTGAAGCCCGTCTATGACTGGTATTCCTTCAATGTGCTGCCGCGCCTGGGCCGCCTGGTGGCCGGCGATGCGGACAGCTACCGCTACCTGGCCGAGAGCATCCGCGTGCATCCGGACCAGGAAACCCTGAAATCCATGATGGTGGAAGCGGGCTTTGCGCGCTGCCAGTATTTCAATCTGGCGGGCGGCATCGTCGCCGTACACCGAGGATTTCGGATCTAAGCATGGCGACAAACGATGCCCTTCCCCTGGCCCTGCTCGAACGGGGACTGAACCACACCCTGCGTGACAGCCCGGCCGCTGCGCGCCTGCTGGCGCAGCTGAACGGCCAGGCGCTGGCACTGCATGCCGAGGAACTGGGGCGAACGCTGTATCTGGTCGCTCATCCCGCCGGCCTTCAGGTTCTGATGCAGGCGGACCGCCCCGCCCAGACCACCCTCTCCGGCACCCTGATCGGCCTGTCCCGGCTGGCGGCAGGCAACGCCTCGGGCCGGTTGCCGCCGGGGGTGCGCCTCAGCGGCGAGATCGAGGTGACCGAGCAGTTCCAGCGCCTGCTGGCCC
>JBATEM010000487.1:0-2083 GCA_049664005.1 Candidatus Macondimonas sp. | reverse complement strand
ATAACCCAGCCGGGCGGCCAGTTCCCGGCGCATGAGCAATGCCCCATGCGTTGGCCCCACGCCCCGCCCCCGCAGGAAGTCCTGGAAATCCCGCAGCGGCTCGCCACGGACCGGCCCCGGGATGAGTATCCTGCGGCTGCCGTCCAGCCGCACCACGGCATGGCCGCCGAACAAAAAGTCGACCGGTCCATGCGTCTGCAGGTCCTCGCGGAAGCGAGCGAGGGCATCCGGCATCAGGGCATCGTCCGCATCCAGGAACAGGACGTACTCACCCTGAGCTTCCGCCATGCCGCGATTGCGCGCCGCTGCCGGCCCGGCGTTGGGCTGGGCAAGGACGCGTATCCGTGCCGGATCGCGCGCAGCATGGCGCTGGGCGAGGGCCAGCGTGCCGTCCTGCGAGCCGTCGTCCACGACGATCAGTTCCCAATCTGTATCGCTCTGGGTGGCCACCGAATCCAGCGCACGCGTCAAGAAACCCTCCGCCTGATAGGCCGGGATGACGATGGTGATCGAGGCGCTGGCGTTCGGGCTCATGGGGACGGCGACTGGCGAAACCAGAAGGCGGGGGAATACAGGCTGCCCCAGAATAGCGCGAGATAGGGCCAGAAAATCCATTTGGTGATGTGGGCCTCGCTGAAGTTGGCGACCAGGAACATCACGAAAACTGCCCATTGCATCAACAAGAAGCGCCCCGGTAGCCGGCCGGTTCGGTAGGCCCACCAACCGCCCCGTGCGGCGAGCAGCGCAAAGGCGAGGAACAGGCCCACGCCCACCACGCCCGTCGACACCAGTAATTCCAGCCAGCTGTTATGCAAATGAGGGATTTCGAAGTCGTCCAGTTGGCGGGGCAAATCGCTGGCTGCGGCCAGCGGCCGTATGCTGTCGACCCCGATGCCCAGCCATGGACTGTCCAGCCAGTTTGTCCATCCCCAATGCCAGAGATGGATGCGCCGGCCCAGCGAGGTATTCGGCACCTCCTGCCACTGGCCGCTCTGCAGCGCAGTAAAGACGGCGTTTTCTTCGGCGAAGCGGCTGGCAATATGTGTCCATTGCGCAGCCCCGATCGCGACCACCAGCAACAGCCCCATCGCACTGCCCGCCACGGTCCAGCCCCGACGCGCCGGGGCAGCCCGGCCAATCAGCAGCATGGGCAGGCTTGCCGCCAGGCCCGTCACCACCGCGATCCAGGCGCCCCGGGTCTGGGTGAACAGCAGGCCCATCGTCATCAGCAGGATGGCCAGGCCCCACAGGGCCACGCGCCGGCGAAAATGCCGTTCCAGCCGGTCGCCCCAGACATCACGCGCCAGAAAGAGCAGTCCCAGCAGGGCGGTGGCAAAGAACAGGGCGCTGCGTTGGGGGTTCATGCCAAAGCGCAGCCGCCCGCCCGCCAAGCCCTTTTCCCAGTACAGCGGGTAGAGGAAATAAGGCAGCATAACGAAGGCGAAAGCGAGAAACAGCACGAAATACAGGCGGCGAATCGTGCGCCAGTCGCCGCCCAGCCACCACGCCACCAGAACGATGAAACCCAGCTTTACCCAGCGTTTGGCGACCATGGCCTGGTCGCCCAAAGAGCCCGGCACCCAGTACGCGCCCACCACACAGGAAAGGACCATGTAGGCGCTCCAGACCAGGAACAGCCGGAAGATGCCGTCCCGCAACAGCCGATCCCGGGCCAGCGGCCAGCTCGCCGCCAGGGCCAGCAGCATCAGCCATTCGCCCACATAGCACAGGTCCTTGCTCACGGTCAGCATGAGTGCGTAGATCGCCAGGCCGGCCAAGCCCGCCTGTTCCAGGGCGGGATGGGTCGCCCGGGTCTGAGTGCCGGGAAACCACTGGCGAGGGGCAGTCAGGTTCATTGAGGTATCAGGTTTGGCAGGCAGCGGTTAAAGCGCAGAAAGATAGCATCAATCGCCACCCCGGTTCCGGGATTGGGGCTTGGGTACAATGACGCAATGACGAGGTTGCCGTGACATCCGCCCTGCCCATTACCCCGCTCTTGCCCGAAATCAGCCGCCTGCTGGCTGCGCGCGGCGTCCTGGTGCTGCAGGCGGCGCCGGGAGCGGGCAAGACCACGGCCGTTCCC
>JBATEM010000486.1:0-3535 GCA_049664005.1 Candidatus Macondimonas sp. | reverse complement strand
CCACCCAGGTTTTCGACTTTCTGCAGCAGAATCACATCCATCTCAACATCACCCAATCAGTTCGAATCAATGATCACGTAGTCGGGGTGCGACCCCGAAAATCCACCCAGCTATCCACCAAGGCAACCGCCGCCAGCACCATCACCAGATGGGGCAACAGCACCAGCGCCCCATACAACATGCCCAACCAGAGCCGTGCTGCAGCGCGGTGTTGCAACAGGGCATGCAGCAGTCCCAAGGCGGGCAGGCATAGCACCACAGCCAGCGGCACCAGCAGATTCACTGCGAGCTCGGGTCGCCACAGCGCCACCAGCACACAAGCGCCGGTCACGCCAGTCCAAGCCGTGACGAGCCGCCAGCTCCTGAACTCTGCGCCGAACGCCCCCGGTCGATACAGGCGCGACTGCAGCCAGCGCCCCAGCAACATGCTGGCCGCGAGGCCCATCACCCAGACACCGGCAAAGGCACCGGGAAGATAGTTGGCCACACCTTCAACCAGCATTGCCAGTTCCTGATTGCTTGTTGCCAGGCCATCCGGCAAGGACGATCGTGCATCGATCGCCTCACGCACACGCGCCTGCCACCACAGGCCCGGATCGGCATGCAGCAGGTAGAACCCCAGCACCGCCATCAATCCCAGCAACGCCGAGGCCGTCAGGGCGGGGGGCAAACTTCCCCGCTGCCAGACCAAACTGCCCAAGGCCACCAAGGGGACCCACATCAAGGCCGCCAAACTCACCGCTGCTGCAGGGGACGCCAACAGCACGGCGCCCGTCACGGCCTGCACCAACAATCCACCGAGCAGCACCTGACCCGCCTTGGCCGGACCCAGCTGCATGGCCATCAAGGCCATCAAGGCGCCGGACAGGTACATCAGCGGAAACAGCACCCAGGCACCGACACCCAGCAGGCTGACAACCAGCACCGCCTGCCACGGTCCGGAAAGCGTGTAGCGCGCGATCGCCTGCATGCCGATGCCTGCGCCCGCCTGGGGGCTACTTTAGTGCTGGTCCGTGTAGGGCAACAGGGCCAGGAAACGCGCCCGCTTCACGGCCTTGGCCAGTTGCCGCTGATAGCGCGCGCTGGTGCCCGTGATGCGGCTGGGCACAATCTTGCCCGTCTCGGCGACATAGGCCTTGAGGGTGGCCAGATCCTTGTAGTCGATCTCGACCACATTCTCGGCGGTGAACTTGCAATACTTGCGACGGCGAAAATTACGCGACATGAATAGCTCCTTTAGCTGCCAACAGTCCCCGCGCGCAAGCGCGCCGGGGACGATCCACTGACCTTACTCGTCCCCGCCGTCATCCTCGTCCTCATCGTCATCCGCATCGGCGAGGACTGACTCACGCTGGGCAGCGCGTGAACGGCTCTCCTCGCTGCGCTCTTCGTCCCGGGACTTGAGCAAGGGAGAGGGCGCCGTGTCGGCGCTGGGACGGCTGATAATCAGGTTGCGCAGCACCGCATCGTTGAAGCGGAAGGCGCTCTTGATCTCGTTGAGCGCAGTCTGACTGCATTCGACATTCATCAGCACGTAATGCGCTTTGTAGATCTTTTCGATCGGGTAGGCCAGTTGGCGGCGGCCCCAGTCTTCGAGGCGATGGATATGACCGCCGTCCGCCTCGATCAGCGAACGGTAACGCTCGCACATGGCAGGCACCTGGTCGCTCTGGTCCGGATGAACCAGAAACACGATTTCATAATGACGCATGAACACTCCTTACGGATTAGAGCCTCCCGATTCTTGACGGTGAGGCAAGGAGAGCCGCCAGACGGGCGACAAAAGAGGCAGAATGCTACCCCAACAGCGGCCTGCGATCAATGCATGCCCTCATGCGCCGGCGCGGCATGAGGTAACGAGGGCAAAAGCCATTCACATTCACGGAGCGGCAAGCCCCGTGCGACGCGCACCGATCCCGCCCTGGCAACAGTTCCTTGACCCGTTTCCATGGGCCATCACGCAGAATCTTCCGAGCCATTGACCCGGCTCACTGATGGGCCGGGTAATGGCTTGAATACGCTGCGGGCAGGGCCTGGAACAGCCCGTGGTGTTTGGAAGGTGAAGCTGCCGTTCCGCCCCTTGTTCAGCCGCCCGCAGCAGCCTGCCCATCAAGGGAAATGGTCTGGACCGTGCCGGGCTGGCTGTGCGCATAGAGCAGATCGAACGGCTGGCGGTGGCGGTGATAAATGCCAAAACCATGGACGCCCACGAAGCGCCGGGACAGCGGTCCGACAAACCGGTATTTTGGCTCCAGCGGATCGGAATCAAAGTCACTGAAGGTAGCGAGCACCGCGCCGGCGCCAGCATAGGCGCCCTTGGACAGCACGCCGGCCCGCTTCGGCACCGGATCGCGCAGGTTCACGTAATGCACATAGCGCGGCCCATCGGGCCAGCGGGCCGCTGCGCCCCCCGCCGTTTCCACCCGGATGTGACGCAGGCTGTGTGCCAAATCGTCCGCCGCAAGGCGGGCCGACAAGCTTGCACGCACCTGTTCGAGGGCATGGCGCAGATGGATTGCGCCCTGGCTGTTGGCCTTGAGATGAATTTCGCCGCCGGATCCCAGACGCTGCAGGATGGCGGTTGCCAGTGTCGCCACCGGCGGGCTCGCCGCACCCTGACGCGCGTCATGGATGGCATCCGGAACGCGCCCGCCCTCCGTGGCGTTGTAAACACTGATCACCGGGCCGCCGGTCTGCTGCGCCAGCAGATGCAGTTCGGGCAGGGTCCAATCCACGCGATGATTGGCACCATTCACATAGATCAGCTCAGGCGTACCGGGAACGAAGCTGCGCGGATCACGCACCGCCGGGACCTCCTCCAGACCCCGTTTGGCGGGGTCGTAAAGACAGCCCTGCGCGCCCAGCCAGGCGCCGTCATAGTCCGCGTTCCAGCGCCCCCCCGGCAGCGCCGTCGGATCGGTGCACAGCAAGGCGCCGTAGCGGGCCGGTCGGTATTCGGTGGAAACCAGGTAAACCACGCCATAGCCCAAGGCGAATAAAACCAGTGCACACAGCATCCGGATCATGACCACCTGGTTTGATTTTCAGGCCAGCGCCATGCCGAACGCCTCACGGAACCGGGCTTCGAATTCGGCGCGTTCGAAACGATGGTTCTGGGTGCCCGGATGGGCCACCTTGATCGCCCCCATCAGGGAAGCGACCCGCCCCGTCAGCGCCCAATCCAGCCCCCGCTGCAACCCAAAGATCAATCCCGCGCGATAGGCATCGCCGCAACCGGTGGGATCGCGCACCGCATCGGGACGGGCCGCCGGGATCTCCAGCACAGCGCCCTTCGTATGAATCAATGATCCCTGCGCGCCGCGGGTGACGATCAGGGCCGCCACGCGCCCCGCCAGCCGCTCCAGGGAATGGCCCGTGCGCTCTTCCAATAACGCCGCCTCGTATTCATTGACCGCCACCCAGGTGGCCTGGTCGATGAAGGCCATCAGATCGCCGCCGTTGAACATCGGCAAGCCCTGGCCGGGATCGAACAGGAAGGGAATGCCGGCCTCGGCAAACTGCCGGGCATGATCAA
>JBATEM010000485.1:0-2400 GCA_049664005.1 Candidatus Macondimonas sp. | reverse complement strand
GCTGGCGGCTGCGGGCAGCGCCTGGCTGTGGCGCGCCGATCCAAGCCGCGCCATGGACGTTGCCTTGGCCGTGCTGGTGGTCACCTGTCCCTGCGCGCTATCCATTGCCACCCCCACGGCCCTGGTCGCCGCGATGGCCCATTTGCTGTCCCGGGGCGTGGTGGTCATCCGGGGCGCGGCGCTGGAAACCCTCTGCGAAGTGCGGCGCGCGGTATTCGACAAGACCGGCACACTGACCGAAGGCCGGCCGCAGGTGACCCGGATCCATCCCCTGCGCGCCGGATTGACCCGTGACCGGGCCCTGGCGCTGGCCGGAATCCTGGAGCAAGCGGTGCATCATCCCCTGGCCCGTGCCTTCGCTGCCCCCACCGCAACGACCTGTTCGGCCAGCGCGGTGCGACTGGTCGCGGGCGCGGGTGTGGAAGGCCGGATTGAAGGGCGTGTTTTGCGACTGGGACGGCCGGATTTCACCGCTGCGCTGTGGCGCGGCACCCCTCTCACTGCGCCAGCGGATGACGCATCAAGCTGGCTTCTGATGGGGGATGAAACCGGCCCCTTGGCTTGGTTTGCCGTCGCCGATCCGGTGCGCCCCGACGCCTCGGCCACCCTGTCGCGGCTCCGAGCGCTGGGTTTGAGCTGTCAGATCGCCAGTGGCGACGCCAAGGGACCGGTGAGCGCGGTGGCCCGCGCGGTGGAATGCGCGCAGGCCGACGCCCGACTGACCCCCGTGGATAAATTGGCTCTGCTCGATCGTTTGCAAAACCGCGGGGAACGGGTGCTGGCGGTTGGGGATGGGGTCAATGATGCCCCTCTGCTGGCACGAGCGGATGTTTCCGTCGCCATGGCCGCCGGCACCGCCCTGGCACACACCAGTGCCGATCTGATCCTGTTACAGGATCGCCTGGGCATCCTGCCCGAGGTCATCGAGACCGCGCGGCGCACCCGCCGCATCATCCGCCAGAATCTTGCCTGGGCCCTGGCCTACAATGCCCTGGCCGTCCCCCTGGCGGCGGCGGGCCTGGTCACCCCCTGGCTGGCCTCGCTGGGCATGTCGCTGAGTTCGGTGCTGGTGGTGCTCAATGCGCAACGCCTTTACCGTCCGGCAGCGCCCACACTTGCAGTTGGGGTTCCAACGGTTGCGGTGCAAACGCCATGAATGCCCTGTTTCTACTCATCCCCTTGAGCCTGGTGCTGGTGGGGCTGGCCATCGCGCTATTCTTCTGGGCGGTTCACGCGGGTCAGTTCGATGACCTGGACAGTCCGGCCTATCGCATCCTGCTGGATGACTCCCCGCCCGCCGAACCGGAGGACAGGACACCCCCATGAATACCCTGCATTTCGGCTTCATGGCGGCCCTGGTGGCGGGCCTGCTCGGCAGCAGCCATTGCCTGGGGATGTGCGGCGGCATCGCCACACTGGTGGGAAGCGGGAACGGACAGCCCAAATTCAGTCGCACGCTGGCCTTCAACACGGGCCGCCTTGGCAGTTATGCCCTGGCCGGCGCCCTGGTCGGGGGATTGGGATGGCATTTGGGCATGCCAGTGGGCAGTGCGGCCTGGGGAAACCTGCTGCGGGCCGCGATGGGTGTCCTGATGATCGCCGTTGGACTGCAGGTGGCCACCGGCTGGGGCGGGCTGCGCCGGCTGGAGCGCGTGGGCGTTCCCCTGTGGCGGCACCTGAGCCCCCTCACCCGACGCCTCGATCCGCGCCATAGCGGACTGCACGCATTGGCTTTTGGCGCTCTGTGGGGCTGGATTCCGTGTGGTCTGGTCTACAGCGCCCTGCTGACGGCCCTGGTCAGTGGCGGCGCAGGAGCCGGTGCAGGCGTGATGCTGGCCTTCGGGATCGGCACCTTGCCGGCCATGCTGGCCCTGGGCTTGCTCGGGCAGCGTCTCCGCCAGGCCTTGGCGGGACACAAACTACGACGAGCTGCCGGCGGGCTGGTGATCACTTTGGGCATCTGGACGGTCGCCGGGCCTTGGCTGATGGCTGGCATGGTCGGGCACCACCATCATCCCGAGACCTCAGTGCTCCCGGCAGCGGTGCGCGGGATGCATCTGGGTGGAAACTTCGGCGATGTCATGGAGACGGGCGAGATCGAGCACCGTCACGGCGCGCCCATCGACGGCGAGTAAGCCATCCTGCTGGAACCGGGCCAGCAAGCGACTGACCGTTTCCACTGCAAGACCCAGATAATTGGCGATTTCCCCACGCGACATGCTGAGCTGGAAGCGGGTCGCCGACAGCCCGCGGCGTGCGAAACGCCACGACAGGCTGATCAGGAAGGCCGCCAGCCGGGCCTCGGCGCTCTTCTTGCCCAACAACAGCAGCAAGTGCTGGTCCTGCTGGATTTCCTTGGACAGCAGGCGCATCAACTGACGCCGCAATCCCGGTACATGC
>JBATEM010000484.1:0-2587 GCA_049664005.1 Candidatus Macondimonas sp. | reverse complement strand
ATTGCCGCCCAAGATGATGTCGGTGCCGCGACCGGCCATGTTGGTGGCGATGGTCACGGCGCCCGGCCGCCCGGCCTGGGCGATGATCTCGGCTTCCCGCTCGTGCTGCTTGGCGTTGAGCACCTCGTGGGAGATCTTCTCCCGCGTCAGCAGGGCGGAAAGCTCCTCGGAAGCCTCGATGGAGGCAGTGCCCACCAGCACCGGCTGGCCCGTTTCCCGGCATTGTTTCACGTCGGCCACGATGGCCTGGTATTTTTCCTTGCGGGTCAGGAAGATCTGATCGGGCAGATCCTTGCGCACCATGGGCCGATTGGTGGGGATCACCACCACCTCCAGGCCGTAGATCTGATGAAATTCAAAGGCCTCGGTGTCGGCGGTGCCGGTCATGCCGCCGGGCTTGTCATACAGCCGGAAGTAGTTCTGGAAGGTGATGGACGCCAGGGTGTGATTCTCGGCCTGGATGTCCACTCCTTCCTTGGCCTCGATGGCCTGGTGCAGGCCGTCGGACCAGCGCCGCCCGGCCATGGTGCGACCGGTGAATTCATCGACGATGACGATCTTGCCGCCTTGGATGATGTAGTGGACGTTGCGCTGGAACAGCTGATGGGCACGCAGGGCGGCGTTCACATGATGCATGAGGGCGATGTTGGCGGCATCGTACAGGCTGTCGCCGGGCTCCAGCAGACCCGCCTCGGTCAGCATTTCCTCGACGTGCTGATGACCTTCCTCGGTCAGATGGACCTGGCGGGCTTTTTCGTCCACCGAGAAATCGCCGGGACCTTCTTCCTCCTGCTGACGCACCAGCCGAGGGATCAGCTTGTCGATGCGCTCGTAAAGCTCGGTGCTGTCGTCGGTCGCGCCGGAAATGATCAGCGGCGTGCGCGCCTCGTCGATCAGGATGGAATCCACCTCGTCGATGATGGCGAAGTGCAGGGGACGCTGGACGCGCTCCTCCAGGCGGAACGCCATGTTGTCGCGCAGGTAGTCGAAGCCGAATTCGTTGTTGGTGCCATAGGTGATGTCTGCGGCGTAGGCCGCGCGCTTTTCGTCCGGACTCTGGAGTGAGCCGATCACACCGACAGTCAGCCCCAGGTACTCATACAAAGGCTTCATCCAGGCCGCGTCACGGCTGGCAAGGTATTCGTTCACCGTGACCACATGCACGCCCTTGGCAGTCAGGGCGTTGAGGTAGACCGCCAGCGTGCCCACCAGGGTCTTGCCCTCGCCGGTACGCATTTCGGCGATCTTGCCCTGATGCAGCACCATGCCGCCCATCATCTGCACGTCATAATGGCGCATGTTCATGACCCGCTTGCCCGCTTCCCGCACCACGGCGAAGGCTTCCGGCAACAGGGCATCGAGTGCTTCGCCCTTGGCCAGGCGGCTGCGGAACTCGGCGGTCTTGGCCGATAGACGGGCATCGGGCAGCGACGCCAACGCGGCTTCCAGTGTGTTGATTTTCTGGACGGTCTTGGCCAGTCGCTTGACGGTGCGCTGGTGGCTGCTGCCGAAGATCAGTTTGAGTGGATTTGCAATCATCTACAAGGTGACTTTGGTGGTGGGCGGACCGACGCGAATTCCGCAGGATCGGCAAAGGGACTACACCTTATGCGCGAGGCAGGCGTGGGTCAATTGGCCACGGGCAGAGAACCCGCCAGAGGGGGACGGATCGGCGGGCCCTTGCGTCAAGCAGTGCCCATGGCCGAGCATGGGACCCTTGTTGCAACAGGAGGTTCCGCGATGCCCGGCCCCAAACCACTGCTGCGCTGTTTCAAGGTCAGCGGCGAGGGCGCCGACCTGCTCGCGCGAGCAGCCACTCTGGCGATGTACAACGAAGGCTTGCGCCCGCATCTGCCCGATCCCCTGGACCGGCACTGCGTGCTGGCCAATGTCCGCGGCGCAACCGCCATCCTGGCGGCGGACAGCGCCGGCTGGGCCAGCCGACTGCGCTATCTGGCGCCCGGCCTGCTGCCCCGTCTGGTCGACATGGGGCTTGCCGTGTCGCGCATCGAGGTCGTGGTGATGCCGCCCACCACGCCGCCCGTCCGACCACAACGCCAAGTCACCTCGGCGCCCTCGCCGGAGGTGGCGCTGGCTCTGGAATCCTTCGCCGCACGCACCGAAGATGCGGGCCTAGCGGCGGTGCTGCGTCGACTGGCCTCTCGCGCCAAGCCGCCCTTGGCTTAAGAGGCCACTGCCAAGGTCGGCGCGTAGCGCAACGGCGATTCTTCCGGACGCTGAAAACTGACCCGCTCCCAGGCATCGGTTTGGGCCAACAGGCGTCGCAACAGGGTGTTGTTGAGTCCATGACCCGACTTATAGCCGGTGAACGCGCCGATCAAGCCTTCGCCCAGCAGATAAAGGTCCCCGATGGCGTCGAGAATCTTGTGCTTGACGAACTCATTCTCGTAGCGCAGGCCATCTTCGTTGAGCACACGGTAATCATCCAGCACGACGGCATTGTCCAGGCTGCCGCCCAGGGCCAGGTTGTTCTGGCGCAGCATTTCGATGTCGCGCATGAAGCCGAAGGTGCGCGCCCGGCTGATTTCCTTCACGAAGGAGGTGGTCGAAAAATCCACCTCCGCGT
>JBATEM010000483.1:0-3618 GCA_049664005.1 Candidatus Macondimonas sp. | reverse complement strand
CGGCTCCGACAAGGCCAGGTAGCTGGCCAGAGCCGGCATGGCCGAACCGATGGGGGGATCGTCTTGCGGCGCGATGTCCAGTCCGAACAGGCGCGCCTCGATGCGCGGCGTGCCATCAGCTTCCATTCCGGCGGGGGCAATGGCGAGGATTTGCGGCGGCAGGGTGACCGTGGCGCTGGAGCGAGCCCAGGCGGTCCGGTCGAAGCAGGCTTGCTGCAAGGTGGCGGAATCGCGCAGGGGAACGACGAAATAAGACAAGGGGCCACCAAGCAGGCTCAGCGGGGCGTGTCCTGTCATGCCAATCAGGTCCGCATCCGGCAAGCCCAGCACGGCTGCAATGTCGGCTGCGCCGGGCACGTAGGCATCCACGGCATGATTGCATTGCATCCGAAACGCGCTGTGCATCGGTCGGCCATCCGCGCAGCGGACCTGCAGATCAACGGTGCCGATGGGCAGGCCGAAGCTGAACGTGCTTGTTCCCGCCGTGGCCGGCAGCACGCCGGCCTGGATCAGCACCGCGCCCGCTGCCACGGTGGGATGGCCGGCAAAGGGCTGCAGATTGCCACGGCGTCCGAACAGGTGCATCTGCCAGTGGAGGCTTGCGCCATCCCGTTGCAGAAACACGGTGTCCTCATAGCCGAACTCCCGGGTGATGCGGCGCATCTGGGCTTCCACCAAGCCTTCGGCGCGAGGAAAGACGAGGATGGGCGCGCCCTGATATGGCGCATCGCTGAAGGCATCCACACAGTGAAATTCCAGGCCCATCTCAGTTTCCTCCAAGTTGCGTCAAGCGACCAAAGCCCTCACGATCTGGCCTGATCAGGCAATGAACCCCAGGCTTTCCAGCTTCAGCAAGACGCGCAGGGCCGCCTCATCAGCCGAACAATCCTGGGTATCGATGATCAGGTCAGCTTGTTCCGGCACCTCGTAAGGATCGGAAATTCCTGTGAATTCAGGGATCAGACCGGCCCGCGCCTTGGCGTAGAGCCCCTTGCGGTCGCGGCTTTCGCAGACCTCCAGCGGTGTTGCCACATGCACTTCGATGAAACCCCCACCAGCCTGGACCATTTCCCGCACCTGACGGCGGGTTTCCCGATAGGGCGCAATGGGCGCGCATACGGCGATGCCACGGTGCTTGGTGATCTCTGCGGCGACATAGCCGATGCGCAGGATGTTGAGGTTGCGGTGTTCCCTGGAAAAGCCCAGTTCGCTGGAGAGATGCTTGCGCACCAGATCGCCGTCCAGCAGGGTGACCGGGCGTCCGCCCATTTCCATCAGCTTGACCATCAGCGCATTGGCGATGGTGGATTTCCCAGAACCGGACAGGCCGGTGAAGAACACCGTGAAGCCCTGCTGGTGGCGCGGCGGATAGCTGCGCTTGAGTTCGGCGACCACCTCGGGGTAGGAGAACCATTCCGGGATCTCGGCGCCTTCCCTTAAGCGGCGGCGAAACTCAGTGCCCGAGATGTTGAGCACGGTTTCATCGGGCAGGATTTCATTGTCAGGGGCGTATTGGGCACGGTCCTGGACGTAGACCATTTCCTGGAAGGGCACCATGGTGATGCCGAGTTCATCCTGATACTTCGCGACCAGTTCCTGGGCGTCGTAGGGACCGTAGAAATCCTTGCCGTGGCTGTCCTTGCCGGGGCCGGCGTGGTCGCGGCCGACGATGAAATGGGTGCAGCCATGATTCTTGCGGATGATGGCGTGCCAGAGCGCCTCGCGCGGACCGCCCATGCGCATGGCCAGCGGCAGCAGGCTGAGCTGGGTGGTCTGTTCGGGATAGCGCTTGAGCAATTGCTCATAGCAGCGCACGCGCGTGTAGTAGTCGATGTCGCCGGGTTTGGTCATGCCCACCACGGGATGAATGAGCAGATTGGCCTCGGCATCCCGCGCGGCGCGAATGGTGAGTTCCTGATGGGCGCGATGCATGGGGTTGCGGGTCTGGAAGGCCACAATGCGCCGCCAGCCCAGCTTGTCGAACAAGGTGCGCATCTCGGCAGGGGTATGGCGCCGGCTCTTGAAATCGTAGTGAGTCGGGGCATCCAGGCCATGCACAGGGCCACCCAGATACACTGGATTGCTGCGACGCAGCAGATGGCTCACGCCCGGGTGGGCCTCATCCCGCGTCCCGAACACGGCCTCGCCCTCGGCCCCGAGGTCGGGCCGCCAGATGTCATCCACCCGCATGACGGCAATCAACACGCCCTCAGGGTCATGCAGGCCGATCCAGTCGCCACTGCCGAGTTTTCCAGCGAATGCCTCGTCGACATCCAGGGTGATGGGCATGGGCCACAGCGTGCCATCGGCAAGCCGCATGTCGGCGAGCACGGCAGCGTAATCTGCCTGTCCCATGAAGCCTTCCAGGGGGGAGAAGCCCCCGTTGAGCAACAGCTCCAGATCACATAGCTGGCGTCCAGTGAGATTCCAGCCCGGATAGGCGCGGGCCTGTTCCCGCATCCGCTGGCGGGATTCGCCGTTGAGATAAAGGTTTTTCAGGGAGCCGCCGTGGGCAGGAATCAATTCAGACATGGTTACTCGCTTAGGTTGGGAAGCTGACGAAAACAGGAGTCGCAATATATGAGCCAAAACCTGAATGATACCGCCCGCATCGGCACTAGAAGGGCCAAAAGCGTGGGATCAGGATCAGCGTGATCACCGAAGTGATCAGGGTGAGTGGAACCCCGAGGCGCACGTAATCGATGAACCGATAGCCGCCTGGACCCATCACCATCAGATTGGTCTGGTAGCCCATCGGAGTGGCATAGGCGGCTGATGCCCCCATCATGATGGCAATCCCGAACGGGAGCAAACTCACCCCCAGATTGTGCGCGACGCTCACAGCGAAGGGGAACATCAAGGCGGCGGCTGCGTTGTTGGTGATGACATTGGTCAGCAGCACCGTCACCAGGTAGATCATGATCAGGTTGGCACCGGGGTCGGTTCCGGTCAGTGCAAGTAACGCTTCGGTGACTGCCCGGGCAGCGCCGGTCTTCTCCAATGCGCTGCTGAGCCCGAAGGAGGCACCGATGACCACCAGGATCGGCCAGTCGATGCTGCTGCGGGCGGTCTGAGGACTGACGCAGCCGGTGGCAATCATCAGACCTGCTGCCAGGAGAGCGGCTTCCAGCATGCTCAGCCAGCCAAAGGACGCGCTCAGGATCATGCCGAGCATGATCAGGACCGCACGCAGGGCATGTTCATGGCGCGGGGGGCTGGAGTCCTCGATACGCCGCACCAGCAGGAAATCACGCGAGTTGCGGTGTTCCTCGAAAAAATTGGGGCGCGCTTCCAGGAGCAGGGTATCGCCCCGCTCCAGTTCGATATCGCCAATTTTCTGCTCAAGGCGCTGTCCGCTGCGCGCCACGGCGATGACGACGGCATTGTAACGGGTGCGGAAGCCGCTATCGCGGATGCTTTTGCCGGAAAGCGGTCCGGTTCCGGAAACCACGGCTTCCACCAGGCAGCGGCCTGAGCGCGGACCTTCCAGCTTGAAGACCTGTTGGGTCGCCGGGGTGAGGCCACGGATCTTTTGCAACTCTACTACTGAATCGACGATGCCCACGAACAACAAGCGGTCACCCGCTTGCAGGATTTCCTGGGGGGACACCGCGGCCA
>JBATEM010000482.1:0-6063 GCA_049664005.1 Candidatus Macondimonas sp. | reverse complement strand
TGCCGTTGAGCAGATAGCCGCCATCCCCGGTCGGCGTGGCGCTGACTTTCCATTCCAGTACATGGCTGTTGTTCTCACTGGAGGCATTGCCATTCCACAAGTTGTTCTGTGCCAGTTGCCGGTACAGCCGGTCCTTTTGCTCGGCGGAGCCAACCAGTTCGATCATGGGCGCGCAGCCGATGTGATACCCGAACAAGTGGGCCAGCGAGCCATCCACCTTGGCGATTTCACGAATCACTTCGATGGTCGTCGGCCAGTCGGCACCCCAGCCGCCGTATTCTTTCGGGATTAGCAAGGAGAGTAGGCCGCTATCGCGCAGATCCTGGCGCTCGGCAGTGGCCGAGCCACCCGCACGATCGCGCTCCACGGCCGTGGCGCGCCACTTGGCCGCCAACTGGCGGGCCACCTCCACGGGATCGTTCTGGTGAATGTAAAGATTTTCAGCGGACTGGCTCATGCGATTTTCCTTTTAAGATTGCGTTTCAGGCTGTTGTTCAGAAATTCAGGGGCGGCCCACAGATCAAGCGCCACCGGTTCATGGAGCAGCTTCTTGTCCAGCAGGAATTGCTGCGTACGCGCCAGGATGGCAAAGGCCTCGCTATCCAGACGCGGTACCAGGTGCTGATGAAAGTCGGGTCCAAATCCCTGACGAATGCCGTTTTCAGTCACGCCCAGGTTCTCGGCATGCAGACGAGTCACCGCATCGCCGTTCTCCTGCGCCCAAAGTCCCGCATCGACGGCCGCATCGACCAGGCGCTGCACCACCTCCGGCTGGCGCGCTGCCAATTCGCTGCTCACCGTCCAGACGCTGGCATAGGCGTTGCGCGCGTCCTGACCCAGATCGATGACCGGTCGGGCGCCGATGCGCGCTTCCAGTTCAGCCGCCCAGGGCAACCAGGCAAACAAGGCATCGGCGCGGTCTTGCTCCAGGATCGCCGCCTGTTGCCCGGCCACGTCGGGGAAAAGATCCGCTCCCTTCAGCGAACTGGCCGCTTGCAGGCGCTCCGGTGGCACATCGACGCCGGGGCTCTCGATCCGTACCAGCTCGACATCGTTGATCGACAGGCCGCCGGCTTCGAGTGTGTGCAGCAGGGCACGTGCTTCCCACGTTCCCAGCGCCACCAGGGTCTGACGCCAGGGGTCGAGCTCCAGGTAATCCCCCAGTTCACCGCGCAGGATGCGGGTGGCCGAGGCCGACACCCCGACCCGGCGGCCGGCAAGATCAGCCGGCTCACGGATCGGGCTGTCCCCCCGCACGAAATAGCCCTTGCGCCCCAGCACCGGCGTGATGCCGAGCAATCGCGTGCGTCCCGGTGCTCGCAGCCCTTCGCTCAGCAGCGGCGGAATTTCACCGCCGTAACGGGTATAAGCCGGCTGGTCGTAGGTGAAATGCACCGCCCCCTGTTTGCCGCTCAGAATGTCGAGCTGAATCCCGGCCTCGCTCAGGATTCCGGAACTCAAGGCCGTGAGCAGGGCATTGGGCACAGGGCAGTTGCTGTAGGTCAGCGTGGCTGCTGGAGCCTGCGTGTTGTTCAGGCGATCGCTTTGTGGCGCTGGGCGGCTTGCCATGTGTTGTCTCCTAATGATTGGGGTTGGCGCAGACCCAGATGGTCGCGCAGGGTGTGGCCTTCGTATTCGGTGCGGAACAGGCCGCGGGCCTGCAGGATCGGCACCACCTGGTCGACGAATTCGTCGTAGGCACCAGGCAGGAAGGCGGGCGAGATGATGAAGCCATCGGCCGCGCCAGCCTTGAAGTGGGTTTCAATCTGATCGGCAATCTGCTCGCCCGTACCGGCCCACTGCGGGACGAATGCCACGTTGGTGCCATAGCGCCGGCCCATTTCGCCCAAGGTGAGCGCGTTGGCCTGCATCGCCATCGTGAACATGTGCAAGGGCGTCGGCACGTTGCGTTCTTTCAGATCCCGCAGGACCTCGGTCATGGGCGTATCCAGTGGATACACTGCGAGGTTGATGCCGGTATGGCTGGACAGGGTGGACAGGCCGACCTCGGGATGCACCAGCGAGTTCAGGTATTCCAGCCGCTCACGCGCGATGGCCTCGGTCTCTCCCAGCACCGGCATGACTGCGGTGAAGATCTTGGTCTGATCGGGATCGCGACCGGCAGCCTTGACCTGAGTCTTGATGTCCCGATAGTTCGACTGCATGAAGGCCAGATTGGGCGCCACGCTGAACACGCCCTCGGCCCAGCGGCCGGCAAAGCGCTTGCCGCGATCCGACAGCCCGGCCTGCAGAATCACCGGCTCGCCCTGAGGTGAGCGGGGAACTTGCAGCGGCCCGCGCACATTCAGCCATTCGCCGCGATGATCGACATAGCGCACTTTGCTGGGATCGGCGAACTGGCCGGTGACCTTGTCCAGTACCAGTGCGTCGGCATCCCAGCTATTCCAGAGCTTGCGAACCGCTTCCAGGAATTCATCGGCACGGTCGTAGCGGGCGTCGTGCTCCAGATGCTGATCGAAGCCGAAGTTGCGCGCCTCGGCGTGGTTCAATGAGGTCACCACATTCCAGGAAACCCGCCCGCCGGAGAGCTGATCCAGCGACGCAATCTGCCGCGCCACGTGATACGGCGGGTAGTAGGTGGTGGAAATGGTCGCACCCAGCCCCAGCCGCTCCGTGACGGCGGCCATGGTCGCAATCACGGCGGCGGGCTCCAGTGCCACTGCGCCCTGGCCGCCATAGCGCACGCCGGTTTCCAGGTTGTCCCCGTAACCGTCCTCGACCGCCAAGCCGTCAGGCAGGAAGAGCAGATCGAACTTGCCGCGCTCCAGGGTGCGGGCGATGTGCTGGTAGTACTCCTTGGTCAAAAAGCCGTTGGTGGTACGCGCGTGGCGCCAGGCGCCGTGCGCGTGGGTGACGTTGCCGGCGGAGAAGAAGCCGGCCAGATGCAGTTGTTTGGGTTCACTCATGGGATTCAGCTTGCGTATTGGAGAAGGTGGGTATCTGTTTCAGGCACGGCATCCGCAGCGAGGCGATGCAGGCGCCTGAGGGCCAGGCGCGCGTTTTCCAGGCGTTCGACGATCTCGGCATTGAATCCGTGCACGCCTTGCGGGGTTTTCAGATCCGAATCCAGGACGAAGATGCCAGGCAGGGTATAGGTCGCCCCGAGCGCGGCGAGGAGGGGTTTCAGCGCATGGTCGATGACGCCGTAATGCGCCAGCGTGCCACCGCTGGCAATCGGCAGGACGCTTTTGTCGACCAGGGCGCGGTGGGGCAGCGTATCGATAAAGGCCTTGAGCAAGCCGGTGTAGGCGCCTTTGTAAACCGGTGTTGCAACCACGATTGCATCGGCGGCTTCCACCTCCAGCCGTGCCGACACCAGCGGCAGCGTATCAAGATCGGCGGACAGCAGTGCCTGGGCCGGCAAGGTGCGCAGGGCGATCTGATTGACGCTCCAGCCATCCAGGGACAGTTGTTCGGCGAAATGATCCAGCAGGCGTCCGGTGCGGGACTCGGCAGAGGGGCTGCCGTTGAGGATGAGGATGTGAGGCATGGTATTTCCTTTTATAAGAGCTGTATATGCAAAGACACAGCCTTAAAAGCATTTCTTATGCCAATTTATATCTAATTGTTTTATTAGGAAATCTATCGGTTGTTTTTAATCCGCTGCTGCTTGAGCCGCATGCGAGACCGATTTCTGCTGAGTATTCAGCAGCGCGGTAATGCATCGTTTCGTGGCGCAAGGCCGCGCAGCGCCATGTGGACGCTTATGGCCTTGGCATGGACGCTGATGGCGGGATAAAGATCAGGCGTGATGACGGTTGGCTTGATCTGCCTTGCGATTTCCGGACCGCTTGATGCTTGAGAGGATGGCGCCTGCTGGCAAGCGAGAAAGCAAGAGTCGGAGCCGATATACCGAAGAACAGAGGGTCGAGATGCCGTGGAAGGCCGACTGGACCTGTGCCCAAGAGGTGGCGAGGATGCATGGGGTCTGCGAGCAGGCTCTGTACATCTGGCGCGAGACGCACAGGTTCAGGGGCGGTCTTGCCGAAGGCGAGGATGTCCCTCTGCTACCGCTTGTTGGGCATCATGACGGTCTCAGAGTTCGAAGGCGTAACAAGATATTGCGAATGCATCCGTCTTGAATGACGCCAGCCCAGTGCCCATCACAAAAGCGCTCTCCACGAACGCACCACGTAAGCATGGCCTTGATGTCGGGAAGCGTCGCAGAAGCGACTTTCTGTGGGTCATGAATCATATTGCCGATGTTCTTCGCCGCATAGCCGAAGTCTGCCCAGCATTCTTTGGCTGCCAACTCAAAGAACTTTCCGACGGCCCGGTTGTACTCGGGCCAAGGCATGACGTAGACACCTTCGTTTTTCTCATTGCCACCCCTCCAGCGGCTAATTGGCGTAAAGCCGTCTTCACAGAGTACGGACAGGAAGCTCAGTAGCTCATCGAAGTCTGCGGCGGTGGGGTCAATCGGTTTCATGATGCCCAATGCCTGAATTGAGTCGAGCCGCGAAGCGGCTTCGGCTTGAATGAATTGTTAGGCAGCGGCTGGTGCATGCACATACTCAATTGTCTGGAGATAGAACGGGAATAGGGTTAGGAACGCTAGGCTCTGCCTTGATACGTGAATCGCCCAGGGTTTTCTAGACATCTCAGAGTCATGGAGAATGGCTAGTTTGGAGGTGTCCATGAGCAGCAAACGTTATACGGATGAGTTCAAGGTAGAGGCGGTCCGCCAGGTGACGGATCGCGGGTTCAAGGTGGCCGAGGTGGCCGAACGGTTGGGGGTCACCACCCACAGCCTGTATGCCTGGCTGCGCAAGTTCGGTAAGTCCGGCATCGTGCAGCGGGCCGAGCTGGAGCAGAGCGCCGAGGTTCGGCGCCTGAAGGCCGAGCTGCGCCGGGTCACCGAGGAGCGCGACATCCTAAAAAAGGCCGCCGCGTACTTTGCCAAGGGGTAAAGGCAAAGTACGCATTCCTGCAGGCACATCGCCGGGAGTTCCGACTGTGCGCCATGTGCCGGGTGTTGAAGGTGAACCGTGCGGGCTACTACGCCTGGCTGCAGTCGCCGATGAGCGAGCGAGCCAAGGAAGACCAGCGCTTGCTGGGGCTGATCAAGCACCAGTGGCTGGCCAGCGGCAGTGTCTACGGACATCGCAAAGTGACCAAGGAGCTGCGGGATCTGGGTGAACGCTGCAGCCGCCATCGCGTGCATCGCCTGATGCGCACGGAGGGCCTGCGTGCTCAGGTGGGTTATGGACGCAAGCCACGCTTCCATGGCGGACCGGAATGCGCAGCGGCGACCAACCTGCTCGATCGCCAGTTCGACGTGAGCGCACCCGACACAATCTGGGCGAGCGATTTCACGTTCATCCGCACGCACGAGGGCTGGATGTATCTGGCCGTCGTGCTCGATCTGTTTTCGAGGCAGGTCATCGGCTGGGCGATGCGTGATCGCGCGGATACCGACCTGGTCTTGCAGGCCCTGCTTTCTGCGGTCTGGCGGCGCAAGCCCAAACCCGGTGCCCTGGTTCACTCGGACCAAGGTTCGGTCCCCGGGTTCAAGGGGTCGTCGCAACACCTCTGTATGGGAGGTGTGTTAGATGGGAAGACCAAGAGGTTGGATGACGGCGCAAACAGGGCGCGCGCCGATGGACTCACCGGGCCGGCCTGGCGCCAATGGACGAGAGGTCAAGATGGCGTTTTGGGATTTCATTTCCGCAGGGATGTCGAGCGAGGACGCCGCATCGGCGAGCGCTGTGTCTCAGCCCGTCGGTACGCGCTGGTTTCGGGAGGCTGGTGGGATGCCGCCGATCTCGCTGATGCCACCTTCGGGACGCTACCTATCGTTTGCTGAGCGAGAAGAAATCGGCCTGTTGAAGGCCCAGGACTTCGGTGTCTGTGAAATTGCCCGCAGATTGGAGCGGTCGCCGTCGACGATCTCGCGAGAACTGCGCCGCAATGCTGCGGTAATCCCCCCGGCAAATAGGGGCGCCCAGAAGTAGAATTTTCTCGGATCGAGGGAGTTCTACAAGATGAAGAAATCGAGGTTTTCGGACAGCCAGATCATCGCCGTGCTCAAGCAGGCGGAGG
>JBATEM010000481.1:0-2342 GCA_049664005.1 Candidatus Macondimonas sp. | reverse complement strand
CCGGGAATGCCGCCACTGCAGGCTGCGTGAGCACGAAGCGGACGCCTTGTACTGCCGACGCTGCGGCGAGCCTCTGCCGTCCGTCGAGACTCCTGAACAAGCCTGAAAAGCGCTGATGGGTCGTCTCAGCTTTCTCGACTGAAACCGCACGTGTGGGGGTGGCATGATCCGGTGAATCCCATGACTCAGCGAGCGGGCGACTGGACATCCATGCCGCGAAAGCAGGAGCAGCGCTGGAATATCTCAAGCGTGGGTGACAGTTGCTTGTGCTGACAGAACTTGGCCACCAGCTTGGCCAGTCCCTTGATGTCACGTCCGCTGGCCTGGGGAAAGCACGTCACCAGCTCCTCGATCAGCGCGTCGTCGAGCGCCAGTTGAAACTGGCTGGCCATCACCCGCCAGATCCGGCGCCGGTCGTCCGCTTGGGGCGGATGGTATTTGATCATGGCGATGCAGCGGGAGACGATCGCCTCGTCGATGTCGTCCACCCGATTGGTGGTCAGGAACAACAGGCCGTTGAAGTATTCCAGCACCCGCAGGAACACGCCGACGACGGCATTGGCGGCGATGTCGGCATCCCGCCGCTTGATGTACACGTCGGCCTCGTCGATCAACATGACGGCGCCCCAGCGCTGCGCCCGCATCAGGGTCTCCTTGAGGACCTTCTCCATCTCCGACACGTTCAGGCCCAGTTGACCCGAGTGCACCCGGTACAAGGGACGCTTGATGATCTCTGCGTACACCTCGGCAGTCAGGGTCTTGCCGACGCCCGGGGGGCCCGCGCACAACACCGTGGTGCCGCCGGATTTGCCGGCCACGATGTCGTCCATCAACACATCCATCTCGGCAGTGAGGATGTCGATCAGATCGGTTTGTTCCCGGGGCAGGATCAGCTTGTCCTTCAATTCCGGCTGATAGCGGTAGGGCTGCATGTCGTCGGCATGCACCCAGAGATGATGGTGCAGCTCCAGATGGAACATCAGGATGTAGCCGTGCACCGGCAGTTCGGTGAACATGCCCCTGGGGATGGCGCCTTTGGAGGCCGCCATCCGGCTCTCCACGGCTTCGTCATAGCGCAAGCTCTTGGCCGCCTTGCGCAGATAGGCGCTGAGGATGTCGCCGGAACCCTCGAAACGGGTGGCGCGCTGGCCGAGGATTTGTTCCTCGTTGACCAGCCGCGCGGGATTGCCGCTGGACGACAGCACCACCACATTCTTGCGCGACCAGTCGGTATTGCGATGGCTGGCGGTCGGGTCCTCGGCGTAGTAGCCGGTGCCGATGGCCGAGAACTGCTGGCCGTAGGCAGCCCGCCACGCGAAGTAGCGCTCGCACGATGCATCGTAGGCCCCGAGCAGCGCCGGTGTTTCCTTCAGATAGCCCTTGTGGGCAAGGATCTCGCTCACCGTCTTGTTGACGATATCGCGGCTGCGGATGGTCAGCGTCTCGACGGCGATCTTGCTGAGGGAATTCGCCTTCAGCTCCAGCAGGATCCGCCCGGACTCTTCCTCGCCGGCTGGGGTGTAATCAAGGCGGGTGACCACATAGGCCAGCGGCTTGGCCGAAGCGGTGGCCAGGAACAACCACCCGCGCTCGCCACCTTCGAGCAGGTACTGGGCGATGGCCGGCAAGACCCGCTCGAGGTCGTCCTCGCCGAATCGCTCGCCGTCGTCGTTCAGCGCTTGTTGCAGGGTGGCGAGCTGAGCCACGTGCCCTTGCATATCCGGCCCGGCGCGCTGATAGAGTTGCTGGAGAAAATCCAGCTCCGTGGCGGAGAGCTGGCTCACGGTTACTTCGGCCCGGTTGCCGAAGCGCAATTGCTCCTTCAGCAGCGTCAGCTCGGGAAACGCCGCCAGCATCGCCTCCACATGGGGGCGGTCAATGGAGAGCTTCATGGCGTTCTGCTGCCAGGCATCGGCGCACCGTCATATGAAGGGGCTTGCCGAGATCGAACAGCAAGGCTTATACCACCGGAACATGCGCTATAACCTTCTGAATTGATTTGCCTGCCGCAGCGGCGTGTCCATTTCCCCACAGCGCCCCTGTGGCCTTCAAGACACTCACCGACGCGGCCATGGCAAGGGTCCAGGTCTTGTGATTTCCTCGCGCTCAGGCGAAGGTTTCGACGTGAGGTCTCCGCGCTGGCTGGCGCTGACCCGCGTCCATCCCGCAGGGAGAATCCATGCAAGACACAAGGCCCCCCATGCCCTGCCCTGACTGGATCGCGCGCTTGTGCGAAACCCATCGCTACCCGCACCCGGTCGCGGCGGTGACGCTGGTCGAGACCCACATCTCCTGGGTCCTGCTCACCGGCGAACGGGTCTACAAGATCAAGAAACCCGTGG
>JBATEM010000480.1:0-3621 GCA_049664005.1 Candidatus Macondimonas sp. | reverse complement strand
CCCCAGAGCGCCGGCAAAAGCCGGTAGCGCGACCTGCTGCGCACCGAGCCCGGCCATCAGCCCCATCAGGGCCGCCACGGCCGCGCCACCCGACACCCCCAGCACATAGGGATCGGCCAGGGGATTGCGCAGCATCACCTGCATCAGCGCCCCGGACACCGCCAGCAAGCCGCCCACGGCGAATGCGGCCAGGGCGCGCGGCAATCGCACCGTCCAGATCACCTGCCGCGCCAATTCATCACCCTGGCCAAGCAGAGCCGCAATCACGCGCGCGGGGGAAAGGGGCAGGCTGCCCACCATCAAGGCCACCACGCCAGCGACCAGGGCAGTGAATGCGAGTCCAATCAGGAGAGCGACGGCGCGAGGCATGGGCCGGTATTATAGGGGCGATCGGCGCCGGCATCGGGCGCCGCCTTTCGCCCCACAAGGACGCCGCCATGACGATCAGCCCGCTGTTGGATACCGCCATCTCCGCCGCACGGGCGGCGGAGGCCATCATTCGCCGCTATTACGCCGGCGAGGTGACGGTCCGGCTCAAGGCCGACCAGACGCCCGTCACCGCCGCCGATGTGGAGAGTGAGGAAGCCATCCGCATGATCATCCGGGAGCGCTTCCCCGACCATGGTTTCTACGGCGAGGAAGGCGGCATGGAGAATGCCGACGCCGAGTGGCTGTGGTTGATCGATCCCATCGATGGCACCAAGAGTTTCGTGCGTCGCTACCCCTTCTTTTCCACCCAGATCGCCCTCATGCACCGCGGGGAGCTGGTGCTGGGCGTGTCCAACGCCCCCCTGTTCGGGGAGATGGCCTGGGCGGAGCGGGGGCATGGCGCATTTCTGAACGGCGAGGCGATCCGGGTCAGCGACATCGGCACGCTGGGCGCCGCCACACTGTCCACCGGCAATATCAAGACCCTCGCCGCCTCCCACGGCTGGGCCGGTTTTGGTCAACTGGTGCAAGCGATGAACCGGACGCGCGGCTATGGCGATTTCTACCATTACCACCTGTTGGCAGCCGGCAAGATCGACGTGGTGATCGAGTCGGATCTCAATATCCTCGACATCGCCGCGCTGACCGTGATCGTGCGGGAAGCGGGCGGCGATGTCACCCAGTTGGATGGCGGCCCGATCGGATTGCAGACCACATCGCTACTGGCGACCAACGGCCGGCTGCGCCACGCGGTCATCGAACTGCTTCACGCCTGAGATAATGCGACCGGTTGTGCCCCCTGGCGCAGGCTGAGAATTGGCCAACCGCGCTGCAGGGCCTGTTCACGCAGCAGCGGATCGGGATCCACCGCCACCGGATGAGCCACTTGCCTCAGCAGCGGCAGATCGTTGTGGGAGTCACTGTAGAACCAGCTCTCGGCTGGCCGCACGCCCGCCAGCCAGTCATCCAGGCGCACAATCTTCCCTTCCCGATAGCAGGGCGTCCCCATCACCCGGCCGGTATAGCGCCCCGCCTGTTCCTCCGGCTCGGTGGCAATCAGCGCATCCACGCCAAACAATTGTGCGATGGGCTCGGTCACAAAACGGTTGGTGGCGGTGATGATTGCGGTCCGATGGCCCTGGGCACGATGCGTCTCAACCAGCGCGCGCGCGGCGGGCAGCACAATGGGCAGGATCGATTGCGCCACGAAACGCGCCCGCCAGGCTTCGAGCTGTTCGCGGGGGTGCTCGGACAGGGGTTTCAGGGCAAAGGCCAGGAATTCGAAGATATCCAGGCTGCCATCCCGGTAGGCGTCGTAGAAACGCTGATTCTCGGCGCGATAACGCGCCCCATCCACCACCCCGAGGGCGACCAGGTAGTCTCCCCACAGGTGGTCGCTGTCACCGGCCAGCAGGGTGTTGTCGAGATCGAACAGGGCCAGGGTCACGCGTGGATCTCCTTGTGAAAACGAGCCGAAGCATAACCAACGGCGCCTTCCGGGTCGATAAAGACCTTCAAACCGTCCGTTTTTTCTGGTATCTAGGGAAACATCCTTCAACGCCGGAGCGCTTCCGTGATCGATGTCGACGGCTTTCGCCCCAATGTGGGGATCATGCTGGCCAATGCCCAGCATGAGCTCCTCTGGGCGCGGCGCATCGGCCAGAACGCCTGGCAGTTCCCCCAGGGTGGCATTGATCATGGGGAAAGCCCGGAGCAGGCGCTGTTCCGCGAGCTGCACGAGGAGGTGGGGCTGACCGCTGAGGATGTGCAGGTGCTCGGCTGTACCCGGGGTTGGTTGCGTTACTACCTGCCCAAGCGCTTTGTCCGCCGCAATGCCTGGCCGCGCTGCATCGGCCAGAAACAGGTCTGGTTCCTGCTGCAGCTGACCGCGCCCGAGGAACGGGTGCGGCTCGATCTGAGCCCCAAGCCGGAATTCGACCATTGGCGCTGGGTGCCTTATTGGCATCCCATCAACGAAGTCGTGTTCTTCAAGCGCCGGGTCTACCGCCGCGCTCTGCAGGAACTTGAACCGCTGCTCGCCCACCCCGCCGATGCGACTTGGCTGCGCTCCGTCCGAAACCCGACCCAAACCCTCAAGTAAAGGGCTCGATTTCACGATATCAGGAAGAGACGACGGGCATTCTGCCGCCCGCTCCTTAGGATCTTCCGTGTCGAGGAAATACGGCCCATGGCCACCAGCACCAGCACTCTCCATCCATCCCGCCTGTCGGGCCTGGCACGCCGTCTGGTTCAGGCCAGCCTGATCACGGCTGATGCCGCGGGTCGGGCACAGGAGGACGCCGCAACCAACCGCCAGTCCCTGGTGCTCCATCTCTATGAACAAAAGCTGATCGGTAACCGCGAACTGGCGCGAATGGTGGCCGAGGAGTTCGGCGCCCCGCTGATCGATCTGGCTGCACTGGATCTGCGCAACATGCCCCTGCGGGAAGTGGATGAAAAATTGTTGCGCAAGCATCAGGTGCTGCCGGTATTCCTGCGCGGCAACCGCCTGTTCGTGGCCATGGGCGACCCCACCAACCAGCAGGCACTGGATGACATCCGCTTCGCCACCCGCAAGCAGGTCGAGGCCCTGGTCACCGAACATCCCCAGTTGGTTGAAATGCTGGAAAAGGGGCTGGATGCCTACGACACCCGGCTCAGTGCCCTGGCTGACGCGGACCTTGAAAAGCTCGAGGTGCAGGGCGGCGATACCAGCACCAACCCGAATGGCAACGAACCCGATGTTGATGACGCGCCGGTGGTGCGCTTCATCAACAAGATCCTGCTGGATGCCGTGAACAAGGGGGCCTCCGACATCCACTTCGAGCCCGACGAACAGTTCTATCGCATCCGGCGCCGCCAGGATGGCATTCTCTACGATGTCAATCGCCCGCCGGTCACGCTCGGGATGCGGCTCGCCGCCCGCCTCAAGGTCATGGCGCGGCTGGACATCGCCGAGCGACGCGTCCCCCAGGACGGTCGCATCAAGCTCAAGCTGTCCAAGCACCGCGCCATCGACTTCCGCGTCAGTTCCTGTCCCACCCTGTGGGGGGAAAAGATCGTGCTGCGTATCCTGGACGCCACCAGTGCCCAGATCGGGGTCGATGCGCTCGGCTTCGAGCCGCACCAGAAAGAGATTTACCTCAAGACCCTGTCCAAGCCGCAAGGCATGATCCTGGTGACCGGCCCCAC
>JBATEM010000479.1:0-3258 GCA_049664005.1 Candidatus Macondimonas sp. | reverse complement strand
CCAGCTGCGGGAGGATGCGGCGCTGCGCGCACGGCTGGGCGCGGCTGGGCGCGCGCGGGTGGCGGCTGATTATGATCTGCAGGTGACCGCCCCCCAACTGACGAACCTGCTGCGCCTGGCCGCCCATACCCCGCGTGACTGAATCGGGCAGCCCCGGTGGGCTACGCTTCTCTACAATGGAAAGCGTCGCGAGGCCTTTTGAAGCATTCAGGCGGGGCAGCGGGCACAAGCGGCAAATGCGCGAGTCGCCGCAAGACGACTGCTTGCGCCCACGAACCGGCAGCCGACGAGCGCGCATTTTTCACAAGGCACCTGACTCAAACCCTGGAGGATACCGTGTTCAAGCGCTGGGGCATTCGGGATCGCATGCTGCTGATGGCGCTGGTGCCACCCACGCTCATCGCCCTCATCCTGGGCTTCTACGTCATCAACCTGCGCATCCAGGAACTGGCCCAGATCCACCAGGACAAGGGAGAGGCTTTGACGCGCCAAATGATCCCCGTGGCCCGGAATGCCCTGGTCAGCGGGAATCGCGCCCTGTTGGCCGACCAGATCACGGTGATGCTGGAAACACCCAGCGTGGTGGACGTGGTGATCACCGACCGCCGCGGGGACGTGGTGCTGCGCCGCAGCCGCCCGCCGCAGGAGAACACCGCCGCTGACGCCTCGCGCTTCAATCGCTGGCTGCGCAGTCGGGAGCGCGACGAGACCCTGTTCACCCGCGCCATCACCACCACGGCAAGCGAGGACGATCTTCTCGGTGAGGTGACCATTCGCCTGTCCCGCACCCTGACCCGCATGCGCCAGATGGAGGTGTTGTTCAATGGCACGCTGATCATCGGCGTGGGGCTGCTGATCAGCTATTTCCTCGCCCTCAGCACCAGTCGCGACATCGTGGTGCCAGTGCTGCGCCTGACCCGGGCGGTGCGCAGCTTCCGCCGCGGTCAGCTCACCCGGCGCGTGCCTGAGGTGTCCGGCGGCGAGCTGGGCACCCTGGAGCGAGGCATCAATGCCATGGCCGATGCCCTGCTGGCGACTCGTCAGGATTTGCAGGGCCAGATCTACCAGTCCAATGCCGAGCTGCGCACCACGCTGGAAGAGCTGGAGATCAAGAACGTCGAGCTGGACCTGGCGCGGCAGCGGGCCGAGGAAGCCAACCGCGTCAAGTCCCGTTTCCTGGCCAACATGAGCCACGAGATCCGCACCCCGGTCAACGGCATCCTGGGTTTCGCCCGCCTGCTGGCCAACAGCCCGCTGCCCGCCGAACCCCAGGAATACACCCAGATCATTCGCCAATCGGCGGAAAACCTGCTGGGCATCATCGAGGACATCCTGGATTTCTCCCGCATCGAGGCCGGCAAGCTGAGCCTGTACCGGGTGGATTTCGACCTCGCCCGGCTGCTCGAAGAGGTCACGGGCATGCTCGCCCCGCTGGCCTTCGAAAAGCGGCTGGAACTGGTCCCCCTGTTGTATCGGGATGTCCCCACCCTGGTGCATGGCGATGCCCAGCGCGTGCGCCAGGTACTGACCAACCTGCTGGGCAATGCCGTGAAGTTCACCTTGCATGGCCAGATCACCGTGCGGGCCACCCTGGCGGATGAAACCGACCAGGGTCCCGTGATCCGTTTCACAGTCACCGACACCGGCATCGGCATCGATGCCCGGCAACAACAGCAGATTTTCCAGCCCTTCACGCAGGTCGATGCCCGCGCCACCCGCCAGTTCGGGGGCACCGGTCTCGGCCTGTTCATTTCCGAGCGCCTGGTCCGGGCCATGGGTGGGGAAATCGGCGTAGACAGCACGCCCGGCAAAGGCTCGGCCTTCTGGTTTACGGTCCCGCTCGAACGGTCGCACGCCGCGATCGCCGAGGATGCGCCACTGCGTCCCCTGGGCGGCCAGCGGGTGTTGGTCTGGGATGCCTTTCCGCTGAGTCGGCTGGCCTTGCGTCATCGCCTGGAAAGCTGGGGCTTGGCGGTGGAGGAAGCGGAAACCCCCCAGCAACTGCTGCAACGGGCTCACCGCCAGCCGGCCCTGATCGTTGCCGGCCTGTCCGCGCAGGACCTGCGCTTGTCAGAAGTCACGGCCCAGTTCCAGGCCCTGCGCGCGGGCGGCTGCCAGGTGGTGGCGCTGATCAATGCCCTGGATCCCGCCGTACATGCCCAGATCCGCGCCGCCGGCGCCGTGGCCTGCCTGCCCAAGCTGCTGCACCGGCAGGAACTCTATGCTCGCCTGTGCCAGTTGCTGACGCCAGATGGACCGTGCGCCCTGGTGCCGGCGGTGACACATCAACAGCAAGGTGTCCTGGCGGGTTGCCGCCTGCTCGTGGCCGACGACAAT
The DNA here is from genome assembly GCA_049664005.1 of Candidatus Macondimonas sp. Classification (GTDB taxonomy): domain Bacteria; phylum Pseudomonadota; class Gammaproteobacteria; order UBA5335; family UBA5335; genus Macondimonas. The sequence goes on along the minus strand of JBATEM010000479.1, from coordinate 921 downwards.
CGCATCAATCTGCGCCTGCTGGCCACCCTGTTGCGCCGCCAGGGGGCAGAGGTGGACGAGGCGAATGAGGGGCAGGGTGCACTGGAGTGCTATTCCCGCCAGCGCTATGCCGCCGTGCTGCTGGACGTGCACATGCCGGTCATGAGCGGCCTGGATGCCGTGCGGGCCATGCGGCGACTGGAAGTGGCCGGCCAACGCACCCCGATCCTGGCGGTGACGGCCAACGCGGTGCCGGAGGAGTGGGTGAAATTCCGTGAAGCCGGCATGGACGACTGTCTGGTCAAGCCAGTGGACGAGGCTGATCTACTGGCCCTGTTGGGCCGTCACGGGGTTGGCAGGGTGTCGTCGGTCGAGCCGGAGTCGACGACGCCGTCCTCGCTGGCCCAGGATCCGGCCTTGATGGCGCTCCTGAGGGAAGACTTGTCCGCCCAGCGCGCTGCCCTGGCCGTGGCGTGGGGTCAGACGAACCGCGCTGCCCTGCAGTCCCTGGCCCACAAAGTTCATGGTTCAGCGGCCTTTTGCCGCTTGCCGGCGCTCAAGAACGCCGCTGCCGCGCTGGAAAACCACCTGCGCGACAGCGGACCAGACACGCGGACAGGCGCTCTGGTCCAGCAATTGTCCCTGGCGATGGCAACCGTCTTGAAGGATCTCGGTCCGGATCAACCCGCCGCGCCCCACAGCACGGCATAAGCCACCGCATAATCCCGCTCATCGCTCACGCTCAACAACATCCGCGCGCCACCCTGCGCCGCCATGACCCGGGCAGCGGCGTCATGCAACTGCGCGCCAGGACCGCCCCTGGCATCGTGCACCACCTCGATCTGGGACGGCCCCACTCCCTCCCGAAAGCCGGTCCCCAGCGCCTTGGCGACGGCTTCCTTGGCGGCGAAACGGCGCGCCAACAGGCGGGCGGGGTCGGCT
>JBATEM010000478.1:0-4025 GCA_049664005.1 Candidatus Macondimonas sp. | reverse complement strand
CCGACACCGAGGCCGTACTGACCTGATCGCTGAGACCCGGATGGGTCAACACCACCCGTGTCTGCTCGCGCCAGGTATGGAGCAGATCGTAGGCGGCCATCAGCCACATCTCCGACAGGGCGCCCAGAACAATCTCATCCTGGGGCATGGCCGGCGCCAATCGGTAACCATCTTCCAGGGTGCGCAGATAACCATCGGCAAGGGCCAGATGACGCGCGCGCATATGGAAATAGGCATCCTCGAAAAACGGCATCCGGCGCAAAGCCCCCAGCATGTCGCTGGCCGAGCGTTCCGCCGTGGATTGGGTCGAGGTGTCGAGCAGCATACCGATCCTGTGCGTCGGGTCTTCACCGCTTGTGCATCGGCCTCAATCGCATCGGGTTGAGGCCGAATAGGCAAACGCCGTTGTCATGGGCTAAGGTCAAAACGGGGCGGCAAGCAACGAGGACGATTCATGGAACAGATGACGGGCAGGCTCTGCCTGGTGACCGGCGCCAATTCGGGCATTGGGCTGGCCACGGCCACAAAGCTGGCGCGGATGGGCGCTCATGTGGTGATGGTGTGCCGCGATGCGGCGCGGGGTGAAGCCGCCCGCGACCAGATCCGGCAACTTGCCGGCAATCACCAAGTGGACCTGCTGCAGGCCGATCTGGCCGACCTTTCCCAGGTGCGCCGTCTGGCAGAGGATTATCAGGCCCGTTACCCGCGGCTGGACGTGCTGATCCACAACGCGGGCCTGATGAAAAAGCGCCGCGAAGTATCCGCCGACGGTCATGAACTGCAGTTGGCCGTGCACTTCTTGGCGCCCTTCCTGCTCACCCATGCCTTGCGCGATGCGCTTGAGGCCGCTCCCGCCGCCCGCGTCGTGTCGGTGGCTTCCATGCTGCATCGGTTCGGGAATCTCGATTTCGACGACCTGCATGCCGCTCGCCGCTATTCCATGTGGCGTCAATATGGCGCCTCCAAGCTGGCAACCATCGTGTTCACCTATGAATTGGCGCGCCGCCTGGAAAACACCAACATCACCGCCAATTGCCTGCATCCCGGCGTCATCGGCTCGAATATCGAAAGCAATCCACGTTGGCTGCGCCCCTTCCTAGCCAGCCCCGAAACTGGCGCCCGCACCCCGGTTTATCTCGCCAGCTCCCCCGAGATGGAAGGCGTCACGGGTCGCTATTTCATCGCCTGCAGCCCAAAGGACAGTTCGCCCGCCAGCCGCAATCCCGCCATGGCGCGGCAGTTGTGGCGAGTGGGTGAAGACCTCACCGGAGCGCGCTGGCCGACCTGATCCGGCCGGGAGTCGATGGGATACAATTGCCCCCCTGACGCCCCATCCGGATGCTGCCCATGACCGCAATCAAGCAGGACGACCTGATCCAGAGTGTCGCCGACGCGCTGCAATTCATCTCCTACTACCACCCCCTCGATTTCATCCAGGCCGTCCATGCCGCCTACGAGCGCGAGGAAAACCCCGCTGCCAAGGACGCCATGGCACAGATCCTCATCAACTCGCGGATGTGCGCCGAGGGGCATCGCCCGATCTGCCAGGACACCGGCATTGTCACGGTATTCCTCAAGATCGGCATGGATGTGCGCTGGGACGACGCCACCCGCTCGATCGAGGACATGGTCAACGAAGGGGTGCGCCGCGCCTATCTCGATCCGGACAACGTCCTGCGCGCCTCGGTCCTGGCCGATCCGGCCGGCAAACGCCAGAACACCCGCGACAACACCCCGGCGGTGATCCACATGCAACTGGTGCCCGGCGCCACGGTCGATGTGCAGGTGGCCGCCAAGGGCGGCGGCTCGGAAGCCAAGTCCAAGTTCGTCATGCTCAACCCGTCCGACTCCATCGTCGACTGGGTCCTGAAGACCGTGCCGACCATGGGCGCCGGTTGGTGCCCGCCGGGCATGTTGGGGATCGGCATCGGCGGCACGGCGGAAAAAGCCATGCTGCTGGCCAAGGAATCGCTCATGGAGCCGGTGGACATCCAGGACCTGATGGCGCGCGGGCCTGCCAACCGGGCCGAGGAATTGCGACTGGAGATCTATGACAAGGTGAACGCGCTGGGCATCGGCGCCCAGGGCCTCGGGGGACTCACCACCGTGGTGGATGTGAAGGTGAAGGACTACCCCACCCACGCCGCCAATCTGCCGGTGGCGATGATCCCCAACTGTGCCGCCACGCGCCACGCCCATTTCGTGCTCGATGGCTCGGGGCCCGCCGAACTTCAACCCCCACGCGTGGAAGACTGGCCACAGATCACCTGGAATGTGGGCGGTGCCCGGCGTGTCAACCTGGACACTGTGACGCGTGAGGAAGTCGCCACCTGGCGATCCGGCGAAACCCTGCTCCTGTCCGGCCGCATGTACACCGGTCGCGACGCCGCCCACAAGAAAATGACCGACCTCATCGCCCAGGGCGAGTCGCTGCCGGTCGATCTCAAGGGCAAGTTCATCTACTACGTCGGCCCGGTTGACCCGGTGCGCGACGAGGTGGTGGGTCCAGCCGGCCCGACCACGGCCACGCGCATGGACAAGTTCACCCGGACGATCCTGGAGCAGACCGGTCTGCTCGGCATGATCGGCAAGTCCGAGCGCGGCCCGGCCGCGATCGCCGCCATCAAGGACAACCGGTCCGTCTACCTGATGGCGGTTGGCGGCGCGGCCTATCTGGTCTCCAAGGCCATCCGCCACGCCGAGGTCAAGGCTTTCCCGGAGTTAGGCATGGAGGCGATCTACGAATTCGAGGTCGTGGACATGCCGGTGACCGTGGCCGTGGACGCCCAGGGTGAATCGGTCCACGCCACCGCGCCCAGAATCTGGCAGGCCCGCATCGGCAAGATTCCGGTGGTGGAAGCGTGATGCGGCGTCATGGATGAGATTCCATGAAATCCAACGAGAACGGCTCATCTGGTCGTTTTGACATGCACTTCGCGGGTGCGGCCGGCCAGACCAACGCCAGACTGCGCCAGCATTCCTGAACGCGCGTTGCGCAGCTTGGATCATTGCGGAGCTGAATCGCACCAATGCTCAGCCCAGCATGAGCCGAGCGTTCGTGCGCGATTCCTTTGCAATCACCGGGCGATAGCCCGATGGCGCCACCCAAGACGCCCTGCATGGTCTTCTTCGTAGATCACTTGGCAGTCCCCCAAATTCCACTTTCCGGAGCCCGCGCGAAACCTTGAGGTAGGCATGACGGGCGCCTGACCCTGGGATGCCCGGCCTTTGGGATCAGCGACAAGACTACCAGTCGATCGCTACCGGCAGCGCCAGGCCCTCGCCCGGACATGACGGTTGCCAGTCTGGTCAAAACACCATATATTGTTTCCCGTCATCCGTCGCAAACCAGATCTTGGGTTTGCAGAGGGGAACCCGGTGAGAATCTGGGGCTGTCGCGCAACGGTATGAGCAGCCGCTCGAGCCCGAATGCCTCCGGTGACACGTCGGGACCTTCGCGTCAAAGGTTTCCGGCAGGGCTGCCCTGCCTCGCCCCGGTCGAGTCAGCGGGCGCCCTGCCGAATCCGCGCGCGGGCCCCTCCCCGCAGACCGTCAGGAGGGAACCATGTCGCATCTCCCCATCTCATCACGCCCCGCCCCATCCGCCGTGGCATTCATCGACCCATCGGCCGATGACACGCCCCGCCCCCATGAGCCTGCACCTGGCCATCATCAGGTGATCCGCCGCAACGGCCAGGTGACGCCCTTCGATGCCGGCAAGATTTCCGTCGCCATCACCAAGGCGTTTCTGGCCGTGGAAGGCGGCCCGGCGGCAGCGAGTCGGCGCATCCACGACAGCGTGGCCCGTTTGACCGTTCAGGTGGCGCAGGCGGTGACGCGTCGCCTGCCGGGCGGCGGCAGCATTCCCATCGAGGATATCCAGGATCAGGTGGAGCTGGCGCTGATGCGCGAGGGTCACCACAAGATCGCCCGCGCCTATGTGCTCTACCGCGAGGCGCGGGCCCAGGAGCGCGCCGCCCGTGAGACCACCACGCCTGCGGCGCAGCCGTTGCTCACCGTGACGC
>JBATEM010000477.1:0-7625 GCA_049664005.1 Candidatus Macondimonas sp. | reverse complement strand
GATCATACCGAGCGCATGCTGGAAAGCCTGGGTTATCCCTTACAGCGGGGGCCGTTGAGCGTGAGTCTGCGCGGCGGCGGTCGCCTGGCGGCCGGCCAGCTGCAGGTGCCCGCCGATCTGTCCTCGGCCGCGTTTTTTCTGGTCGGCGCCAGCTTGGCGGCGGGATCGGAATTGCGATTGCGCGAGGTGGGAATCAATCCGACCCGTACCGGTGTGATCGACATCCTGCGTGCCATGGGCGCCGACATCACGATCGAACAACCCCGGATGTTTGGGGCCGAACCGGTGGCGGATCTGAGGGTCCGCGCGGCGCCCCTGCATGGTGTGGTGATTCCCGAGGCGCTGGTGCCGCTGGCGATCGATGAATTTCCGGCGCTGTTCGTGGCCGCCGCCTGCGCCGAGGGGGAAACCCTGCTCACCGGCGCGGCGGAGTTGCGGGTAAAGGAAAGCGACCGCATCCAGGTCATGGCCGATGGCCTGAACGCGCTGGGGGTGTTTGCCGAGCCGCGGCCGGATGGCCTGCGTATCCGGGGTGGCGTTATTCAGGGCGGCACGGTGGACAGCCACGGCGATCACCGCATCGCCATGGCCTTTGCCATGGCCGCCCTGCGCGCTCGGGGACCGATCCGGATCCTCAACTGCGGTAACGTGGAAACCTCCTTCCCCGGCTTTGCCGCCTTGGCGGCGCAGGCCGGGATGCGGCTGAGCGTGGTGCCTGGCAATGCATGAAGCACATGCGGTGCCGGTCATCTGCCTGGATGGCCCGAGCGGCTCGGGCAAGGGCACGGTGGGGCGGATGCTGGCGCGCCGGTTGGGCTGGCATTTTCTGGATAGTGGCGCCTTGTATCGGTTGGTGGCGGTGGCGGCTCGGCAAGCCGGAATCGACTTGGGAGCAGCTGCGGAGCTGGCCGGATTGGCCTACGCTCTGGATGTGGCATTTTCGGGAGATGAGCAGGGGCGGGAGCGGATTGAGTTGGCGGGACGTGAGGTGACGGCGGCGGTGCGCGCCGAAACCACAGGCGCCGACGCCTCCCGCGTCGCGGCCTACCCGGCTGTGCGTGAGGCGCTCTTGGCGCGCCAGCAGGCCAGTCGACAGGCGCCCGGTTTGGTCGCCGATGGCCGGGACATGGGGACCGTGGTTTTCCCCGATGCGCCGCTGAAGATCTTTCTCATCGCCTCGGCGGAAGAACGCGCCCGGCGGCGCCATAAACAGTTGATGGAGCATGGAATCGATGCTAGCATTCCAAGCTTGATCAAGGAGATCGAGGGCCGGGATCGCCAGGATCGGGAACGTTCCATCGCGCCCCTGAAGCCAGCGCCGGACGCGCTGACGATCGATTCCACCGGGCGCTTGCCAGAGCACTTGTGCCAGGAAATCATTGCCTTGGGCCGGGGCCGGAAGCTCTGCTGATCATGATTGCGCATGCCGTAATGCTGCGTACAAAGGAATTCTCCTGCGGGGGAGTGGGTGGCGAGGCTTTGCGGCCTTGCCTGGAAATCAACCTTGTTCCGGTCTATGGCCGGGACCTTACCGGCCGCAAGGCCGTCAATGTGGCGAGTGTGCATGTCTGAGAGTTTTGCCGAACTGTTCGAGGAAAGCCTGCGTGGCCAAACCATGCAACCCGGGTCCATCATCATGGGTCGCGTGGTCGGGATTCGCGGCGATAGCGTCATCGTCAACGCCGGGTTCAAATCCGAAGGCGTGATCGATATCCGCCAGTTCTACAATGAGAAGGGAGAACTGGAGGTCGCTGTCGGTGATGAGGTCGAAGTTGCTTTGGATGCGGTGGAGGACGGGTTCGGTGCAACCCAGTTGTCCCGCGAAAAAGCCAAGCGTGCCAAATCCTGGACAGTTCTGGAAAAAGCCTTCGAAGGTGGTGAAATCATCAAGGGCATTCTCACCGGCAAGGTCAAGGGCGGTTATACCGTCGACATCGACGAAGTACGCGCCTTCCTGCCCGGTTCGCTGGTGGATGTGCGCCCGGTCCGGGACACGGCCTACCTCGAAGGCAAGGAACTCGAATTCAAGGTGATCAAGCTGGATCGCCGCCGCAACAACGTCGTTGTCTCCCGCCGCGCCGTCGTGGAGCAGGAGTACAGCGCCGAACGGGAAGCCTTGCTAGACAACCTGCAGGAAGGCAGTGTGGCGCGTGGCGTGGTCAAGAACCTTACCGATTACGGAGCATTCATCGATCTGGGCGGCATCGATGGCCTGCTGCACATCACCGACATGGCCTGGAAGCGCGTCAAGCATCCGTCCGAAGTCGTGAATGTGGGTGATGAACTGGACGTCAAGGTGCTCAAGTTCGACCGCGAGCGGCGCCGCGTTTCCCTGGGCCTCAAGCAACTCGGCGCAGATCCCTGGGAGATGATCGCCCGTCGTTACCCAGCCGGCACCCGCTTGTTTGGCAAGGTCACCAACATCACCGATTACGGCTGCTTCGTCGAAATCGAGGAAGGCGTGGAAGGTCTCGTCCATGTGTCCGAAATGGACTGGACCAACAAGAACGTCAACCCCAACAAGATGGTTTCCATCGGAGATGAAGTCGAGGTCATGGTGCTCGAAATTGACGAGCAGCGGCGTCGCATTTCCCTGGGCATGAAGCAGTGCCAGACCAATCCCTGGAAAGACTTTGCCGAAACCCATAACAAGGGCGACCGCATTTCCGGCACCATCAAGTCCATCACCGACTTTGGCGTTTTCGTCGGATTGGATGGCGGCATTGATGGGCTGGTCCATCTGTCGGACATCACCTGGGCGGAAACCAGTGACGACATCGTCCAGCGTTACAAGAAGGGCGATGAAATCGAGGCTGTGGTATTGCAGGTCGATCCCGAGCGCGAACGGATTTCACTCGGCATCAAGCAGCTTGAGCAAGATCCTTTTGCGGCCTATCTCGCCAATCATCCCAAGGGCGCCATTGTAACCGGTCGAGTCACCGCAGTTGACCAGAAGTCAGCGGTAGTGGAACTTGCCGAAGGTGTCGAAGGCCAGCTGTGGGCTTCCGAAATGGCCCGCGAGCGCGTCGAAGATGCTCGTACTGTGCTACGCGTCGATGATTCGGTGGAGGCCAAGATCGTCACGGTCGATCGCAAGAACCGCACGCTCACCTTGTCTGTCAAGGCCAAGGAATCCCACGAGGAAAAAGAAGCGGTGGAAGACTACGGGCGGACCCCGCAGGCGGGATCCGCCACACTTGGGGATTTGTTGCGCGAGCAGATTTCAGCTCAGAAAGACGACAATTAAGTCTGCATCACGCGTGTGAGATGTCATGTCGCCTGCGGGATAAACAATCTCCCGCAGGCGACTTTGCCCCACCGACTCCAATATCTAATGCTCTTGATTTCTGGATTTGAACTGTCATGACCAAGTCGGATCTGATCGAACAAATGGCTAAAAATTCCGCTTTGCCACGCGGCGATGTCGAATTGGTTGTCAAAGGGATACTCGACATGATGGGGGCGGCGCTGGCGGAGGGGGATCGGATTGAAATCCGTGGTTTTGGAAGTTTCTCCCTCCATCATCGGCCCTCGCGTACAGGGCGTAATCCCAAGACGGGTGCTTCCGTTACCTTGCAGGAAAAATTTGTTCCTCATTTCAAGCCGGGCAAGGAATTGCGAGAGCGCGTAAACGCGGTAAACGGCGACGAACACTGAGATTCAACGATATATTCCTGTGCAAATTCAATCGACCCATTGGTCTTTCCGGAATTTCCGAATGTCTTGGGCAGAATTGAAAAATTCACCCAGAATCAACGACAAGGGCGGCCTCCATGCGTTTGATAGGCTTGCTATTATCGCTCATGGTACTGGCGACATTTGCTGCATTGGCGTGGCAGAATGCCGCACCCGTCCAGGTGTCCTATCCTGGCGGTACCTTGACATTGCCCCTGGCGGTCTTCTGTACGGCCGCGCTGATGCTTGGTTGGTTGCTCGGGGTTACCAGCATGCTGGTCCCCTGGTTGAGACAAGGCTTGCGCGCCCGAAGAATTGAACGGCGTTGCCGTCTGGCTGAGCAGGAAATCACCAATCTCCGGGAAATTCCACTGAAAAATGGCCCTTGAACAGGGGCTTTTGTTCTTTCTTTTACCGGTTGCCGCCTTTTCCGGCTGGTTGATCGGCCGCCGTCGTCCGCCTCCGCCCACCGAATCTGATTCAAGTTCCCTCAATCGCGATTACCTGCGGGGAATGAATTATCTGCTGAGCGAGCAACCCGACAAGGCCATCGAGGTCTTCATTCGTCTGGCAGCGGTTGACAACGACACCTTTGAAACACACTTGGCTTTGGGCTCGTTGTTCCGGCGCCGCGGAGAAGTCGATCGGGCAATTCGCATTCATCAGAATCTCATCGCGCGCCCGAATCTCGCGCAATCCCAGAAAGCTCAGGCGCTGTTCGAATTGGCCCAGGATTACCTCAAGCTGGGTGTTCTGGATCGCGCCGAAGCGATCCTGTCCGAACTCAAGAACGATACCCGCTGTCCTGATGGGGTCCTGGAGTCATTGCTGCATATCCATGAGCGGGAACGCGATTGGCGAGGCGCCTTGGCAACAGCCCATCTCATGATGGCCCGCCACAACCCCATGGCATCGATTTCAACGCGCGTATCACAGTATTACTGTGAGTTGGCCCAACAACTGCTGGATGCGGGCAACGTCGCCGAGGTGCGCCCATTGCTCCAGAACGCTTTCCGGGCAGATGGCCGATGCGTGCGCGCCAGCCTGCTGGAAGCGCGATTGGCATTGCTGGAGCAGGATCATCGAGCGGCGCTGCGAAGTTATTTACGAATCATTGATCAAGATCTGCATTTTTTACCTTTAGTGATCGATTCGATTCTTGAACTGTATGGGCGTCTGGGGGATTTTTCGGGCCGTGAGGCTTTCCTCAACCGATTGTTGCAACAATCCGGATCAGTCGATGAATCCCAAATTCTGGACATTCTTCGGCTGCGGCTCAAGATGGACAGCGATCCTGCCGATGCCTTACGGCAGTATGCCGAAGGTCAACCCACACTCCAGGGATTGCAGGAATGGCTCCAGGCGCGTCTGGAGCAGGGAGGGCCGCTGGATACGGGGGAACTGGTGCGATTCGGTGAGCTGTTGCATGCCATTGTGGCGAGCTATCACCGTTATCGCTGTGGCCATTGTGGATTTTCCGGGCAGGTCATGCACTGGCAATGTCCCGGTTGTCAGCAGTGGAACACGATCACCCCTTTGGCATGCCCGCCGGGCTTATCCTCTTCGCTGCCCTTGTTCGGGGAGAAAGCGGGTGACTTCCGGCACTGAAGCGGGTCAGATGTTGGCCCGATCCAAACGATAGAGACAATGAGGAGACTGCTTCATGAATGCGTTGTTCCATCTGAAATGGGCATCGGCTGCCGCTGGCCTGCTGGTTGCTTTTGGTGTACAAGCCACGCCTGTCAATATCAACACGGCGGACATGCAGGCAATCGCGGATGCGCTGCCGGGCATTGGACCCGCGAAAGCCCAGGCGATCGTTGATTACCGGACCCAGCACGGGCCGTTCAAGGCCAAGGAAGACCTGACCAATGTTCCCGGCATCGGGGCGGCCACTCTGGAGAAAATCAAAGGGGATGTGCTGTTGCAGGAAAGCGGGACCAAGTCTGCCCCCGCCGCCAAAAAGTAAGTTCTGAGCATCAAGGGGTCCCCGACATCCGGGGCCCCCGACTTTGCTAAAATAATCCTGCCGTTTTCATTCTTCTGCCCCCATTCACCGTTTGTAAGCAACCGGGTCAACAATCGCATCATGACTCCATCTGGGAGTTTTTCAAGGAGCGTTTCAATGAGCGTCATCGCTTCCGACAGTGTCCGCCGGATCCGTAAAGCCGTCTTCCCGGTCGCAGGCCTGGGCACCCGGTTTCTTCCCGCCACCAAAGCCAGCCCCAAGGAAATGCTGCCGGTGGTGGATAAGCCGCTGATCCAATATGCAGTGGAGGAGGCGGTGGCGGCTGGTGCCGAAGTCATGGTGTTCGTCAACGGTCGCAACAAGCGGGCGATTCCCGATCACTTCGACAAGGCTTATGAGCTCGAACGGGAACTGGAGGCCCGCGGCAAACAGAAACTCCTCGAGATCGTCCGCCGCATCGTCCCCGAGAAGGTGACTTGCGTCTATATTCGTCAGTCCGAGGCGCTGGGTCTGGGGCATGCGGTGCTGTGCGCGCAACCTGTGATCGGCAATGAACCATTCGCGGTTTTACTGGCCGATGATCTGCTGGATGGGCGGGGTAATCCGGTCTTGTCCCAGATGTGTGACACCTATGAGGAATATGGGGCGAGCATCCTGGCGGTTGAAGAAGTGCCGCCCAGTGACACCGACAAGTACGGGATCGTCCAGATCGGTAAAAAGCCCGGCAAAGTGTGCGAAATCGAAGGCATGGTGGAAAAGCCCAAGCCGGAAGAGGCGCCTTCCAATCTGGGTGTGGTGGGACGATACATTCTCACCCCGCGGATTTTTGAGCTGATCCGGAAAGTGCCTCGCGGCGCCGGGGGCGAATATCAGTTGACCGATGCCATTGCGGCTTTGTTGCCCTACGAGAAAGTGTTTGCCTATCAATTTGATGGCAAGCGCTATGACTGCGGCAGCAAGCTGGGCTACCTGCAGGCCAATGTGGAATACGCGCTGCGCCACCCCGATGTGAGCCAGGACTTCAGAGCCTATCTGCGCCAAGCGGTCGATGCGGGATTGCTCGACACCGACTGAGTTTGCATTCCTTGCGGCACGCATATCCGCCGCAAGGAATCAGGAAAGACAGCGACTAGACTTGGCGCGCCTGATAGGGGGCGTTGCCCAGATAGGTCGATGGCGTCAGTGCCATTAACCGATCCCGAATATCGTCTGGCAAGGGCAGTTCCGCAATGAAGGCCTGGAGTTGCTCGGGTGTGATGCGTTGCCCGCGCGTCAATTTCTTCAATTGTTCATAAGGCTGGGGAATGCCGTAACGGCGCATGACGGTCTGGATGGCCTCGCCAACCACCTCCCAGTTGGCATCCAGATCGCGCTGCAGGGCAACTGGATCGGCTTCCAGCTTGCTGAGACCGCGCAGGATGGATTGATAGGCAATCAGGCTGTGGGCCACGCCTACGCCGAGGTTGCGCAGCACGGTGGAATCACTCAGATCTCGCTGCCAGCGCGAAACCGGCAACTTTTCGGTGAGATGGCCGAGCAGGGCGTTGGCGATGCCGAGATTGCCTTCCGCATTCTCGAAGTCGATGGGGTTGATCTTGTGGGGCATGGTGGATGAGCCCACCTCATTTTCCACAGGCCGCTGGCGAAAATAGCCAACGCTGATGTAGCCCCAAACATCCCTGCACATGTCCAACAGGATAGTGTTCATGCGCATCAGGGCGGCGAAATATTCCGCCATGTAGTCATGTGGCTCGATCTGGGTGGTGAACGGATTCGATGCCAATCCCAACTCGTTGACGAAGCGGCTGCTGAGGGTCGGCCAATCGGTTTCGGGGTAGGCGATGTAGTGGGCGTTGAAATTGCCCACCGCGCCATTGAGCTTGCCCCACAGGAGGATATTGGCGAACTGGCTGCGCTGGCGATCCATTCGATGCACGAAGTTCGCCATTTCCTTGCCCAGGGTGGTGGGGGAGGCGGGTTG
>JBATEM010000476.1:0-1822 GCA_049664005.1 Candidatus Macondimonas sp. | reverse complement strand
GGGAACTGCGTCTTGCCGTTGTCGGTGCTGTTGTAGTCCTTGCCCAGGAAGGCATCGACGTGTTCGAGCTGGACGTAGCCCCCGAAGCCATTGAGATCACGCGTTTTATAGCCCAGCCGCAGTCGGCCGGTATAGGCGGCAGCTTCCTCGTCAATCCCGTCCTGGTCGACCCATTCGCCGCGCAGGCGATAATCGACATCCACCTTGCCGCGCATGATGGCCGCCGTCAGCGGATCGGTTTCCGTTGCCCCCAAGGCGGTCCCGGAACAGACCGACATGGTCGCAACAATCGCCCATCCTGCGGTTGCGCCTGCGTTTTTTTTCAGCATGCTGTTTCTTCCTGTGTCCTGAGTCACGATTGATGGTCCTGCCCCGGATTCGGGTGGGCAGAGCAAAAAAAAACGACGCGACCCCTGCGCAAGCGCTGGGATCGACGTCGTTGTCTTGGAATGAGGCAAATCGTCTTTGACTGGCCTCCAAACAGCTCACTGCAATAAAACTGCCACAATTGCCGATGACCGCAGAAACACGGCAACACCGCGCAGGGCAAGTCATCGACTTAGGCTGCAGTCCCTCAAAACGCACCAAGATAATCGGGTTGGCGGGCGAAAGGCCCTCTTTCAGTGCCTAGCCACAAGTCGTCAACCGAGCAGCTCGGCCATCTCCACCACCGTACGGGCCACATCGGCCAGGCGCTGGTTGCGATCCATCGCCAGCTTGCGCAGGGCCTGGTAGGCGGTTTCCTCGTCCATGCCGCGTTTTTTCATGAGAATCCCCTTGGCGCGATCCACCACCTTGCGTTCGGCCAGAGTGTTGCGGGTCTTTTCCAGTTCATCGCGGAGCGCCTGGAACTCCTTGAAACGGGCCACCGCAACTTCCAGAATGGGCTTGACCCGGCGCGGATTGATGTCATCCACCACATAGGCACTGACCCCCGCTTTCACCGCCTGACGCATGATGTCGGCATCGGCCGACTCGGCATACATGACCACCGGCCGGGGGAAGTCCCGGCTGATATGACGAACCGATTCCAGCGTGTCGCGGTCCGGCACGTCCATATCGACGATGATCACGTCGGCCCCGCTGCGCTGCAGCTCGGCCAGCAGGTTCACGCCGCGCAGCGGACAATTGAACACGGCGTAGCCGGCATCGGTCAGCGCCTGGCGCAAAATGGCGCCGCGACCGGGGTCATCGTCCACCAGCATCACTTTCAACATCGCCGAACCATCACGATCCCCACTGCTCTGAATGCCAGAGCCCAACGGGCCCTCAAGCAAGAAGAACGCCACATCCGCCACCATTCCCCTTACTCGCCCCGGAGACCGCTTGCATGAATACCCTGGCCCTGGTGATTTTTGTGATCTTCCTGCTCGCGGGCGCTGCTGGCGTGATCCTGCCCCTGCTGCCGGGCGTGCCGCTGGCCGCCGTGGGCATCCTGTTTGCCGCCTGGCTGGGGGATTTTGCTTATCTGGGGGTGCGGGAAATCGCCATCGGTGCGCTACTGGCAGGGCTGTCGCTGGTGCTGGACTATCTCACCACGGTGCTGGGGGCGCGCTATTACGGTGCCAGCACCCGTGGCGTCTGGGGCGCGTTGATCGGCGCGGTCGTGGGTGTGGTCTTTTTCCCGCCTTTTGGCTTTCTGCTCGGCGCGGTCGTGGGCGCCATCGCGGCGGAACTGGCGAGTGGGCGACCGCTGGCTGAGGCCGGGCGGGCGGGGCTGGGTACCTTGATCGGCACCTTGGGCGGCGTGGTGGTCAAGGGCCTGCTGATTGCGGCCATTGCGCTGATGTGTCTGCCGCCACTGATTCGAGCGCTGTAAGGG
>JBATEM010000475.1:0-1626 GCA_049664005.1 Candidatus Macondimonas sp. | reverse complement strand
AGTTCCGCGTTGTCGGCTTCGCCCGCGACGGGCAGCAGGGGCTCCAGCCCCATGCCGCAGATCGGACAATCGCCCGGATGATCCTGACGCACTTCGGGGTGCATGGGACAGGTATAGATCGTGCCGGCGGGAGCGGGCTGAGCCGGTGCGGCCTGCGTCGCATGCCCGTGACCGTGGCAGGCAGCGCCGTGGGGCGCCGCAGGTGTCGGTTTGGGCTCCAGAAATGCCGCAGGCTCGGCCACGAAGCGGTCGCGGCAGCCCGCGCAGCAGAAGTAAAACCGCTGACCCGCGTGCTCTGCCGTCGCGGCAGCGCGATCTTCATCGACACGCATGCCACAGACTGGATCAACAGCAGCCATATCCGCCTCCCGCATTGAATATTGATAGAGAAGATAGTGCGGGGGCGGGCAGCGCCGACCCCGCTTCGGCTTGCTACGGCGTCGGGTGATGGTCGGAATGCGCGTCCTCTGGCTTGGCCATCGGCGCGGCCTTGTCGCCCATGCCACCCATCATGCCCATGCACGTCTGCATCTGCTCATGCATCTTTTTGTGCTCGCCGGCATCAATGACGCCATCGCCGTTTGCGTCCATGCGCGCGAATCGCTCTTCGGCGTGTTTCATGAACGCCTCTTTGGTCATTTTGGCATCGCCGCCCATCATGTCCATCCCCTTGCACCCATCACCCTGGGCCAACGCAGCGCTGGAGAACACCAGGCAGCCCATTGCAACCCATGCCGGATATCGAATTTTCATCTCATCTCTCCTTGCCTTGGGAGCGCTCAAAACGCCCCTGGTTGTTGTGACGTGGGATCGTGCTCCTCGCACTTGAAAGCCCCGTCGAATGCGCGGACCAGCGCATGCGGACGCTCAACAGTGACAGGCCCCGCCTGGAGACTGGCCGCAGCTTCAGCAGTATATACACCCGCACTCGGACGACGGTACCGCAGGCAAAAGGGCCGATCGGACGCCGCAAGTCCTGCTGCGCCTCTATCCGGCGGCAAACTTGCGTCATCGACCGCAAGCGGAACCTCAGCGGCAGATCACTTGGTTTTCACGGGCGTAGCCCGTCTGGCGAGAGGGAATGGATGGTAAGGAAAGCGCCGCCACAAGCTCGGAGCACCCGGAAACCAGGCGGGCGATGGCCTTGATCTCGATATCACGCTCGGCTCCCGGCTTCTTCAGTCGGGGTGTTCTCCTGCGCAAGCGCTTCGCATCGGTTCAGGTTCAGTTCCCCGAACTGCTTGCATCAGCTGTACGCGGCAACGCTCTGACGAGCCGCGGCAATCCCTTGCGCCTGCAACCAATCCACGAATTCGGAAAGGGGCAGATTCAGGCGCTGAATCCCATGCTGCGCCAGAAAGCGCGCCTCATTGCGGGTGGGCTCGGCGTTGAGCACGGCATAGTGGGTGTCCGTCGAGCGCTTCATGATCTGACGGGCAAACATGCGCTCGGTCTGGCTGGTGAAGCGGCAGCCCAGGAACAGGAAAGAGCGCCCCCGGCGGCGTTCCTGGACCAGACCGGGAATGGGCGTCTGGATGTCGATTTCGGTGAGGACTTCCACGAAATCGGAATCGGACACGAGGAAGTTGCGATTGGGAGCCAACGCGCCCCAGGGTTGGTAGAGGG
>JBATEM010000474.1:0-2285 GCA_049664005.1 Candidatus Macondimonas sp. | reverse complement strand
CCTCCGCGTCGTTCAGCTCGCCCTGCCACAGCGCGTCCAAGGGCGAAGCGGCGGCCGCTGGGCTCTGGGGCGTGGCGAAGACCTCGTCGAACTCATCCGCCACCCACTGACGCTGCCGCGCCAATTCCCGTTGCAAATGCGCCCAGTCGGGCACGCCCATGCCGTAGGCGATGCGGGCGCGCTCCACCGGATCGGCGGGCAGATCGTGGGTTTGGGCATCGCGCACCTGCTGCAGCCGGTTCTCCACCCGTCGCAAGTAGCGATAGGCCGCTGTCAGCCGGGTCACGGTATGAGCGGCCAGGATCCCGCGCGTGCCCAGCTGCTCCAGGACCGTGAGCAGATGGCGCTCACGCAAGGCAGCCTCCTGGCCGCCCCGGATGAGCTGGAATGCCTGAGCGATGAACTCGATCTCGCGGATGCCGCCCGCGCCCAGCTTGATGTTATCGGCAAGTCCCTTGCGGCTGACTTCGGCGGCGATCAGGGCCTTCATGGCGCGCAAGGATTCGAAAGCACCGAAATCCAGGTAACGCCGGTAGACGAAGGGCCGCAGGGTCGCCATCAGGGCGGTCACATCGGCGAGCCGCCCCGTCAAGGGCCGCGCCTTGATCAGGGCGTAGCGTTCCCATTCCCGGCCGTGTTGCTGGTAATAGAGCTCCAGAGCGCTGGCGGACAGCACCAAAGGGCCACTTTGGCCGAACGGCCGCAGCCGGGTATCAACGCGGTAGGCAAAGCCGTCGGCGGTGGTCTCGGCCAGCAGCTTGACCAGTTGCTGCGCCATGCGCGTGAAGTAGTCGCCGATCTCCAGGGCCTTGAGTCCCTGAGTCGTGCCGGCTTCGGGATAGACGAAGATCAGGTCGATGTCGGAGGAGAAATTCAATTCCCGCCCGCCCAGCTTGCCCATGGCCAGCACCATCAGCTCCTGGGGCTGTCCCGCCGCATCCAGCGGTTGCCCCCATTGCGCCCGCAGGCGACCATCGAGCCAGCTCACGGCCCCGGCAACACAGGCATCGGCGACATCCGACAGACCCGCGAGCACCGTCTCGATCGGGTCCAGGTCGTTGATGTCGCGGTAGGCCCAATGCAAGGTCTGACGCTGGCGAAAGCGGCGCAGCACGGTCATGGCCTGTGCAGGATCGGTGCATTCCGCCAGGGTTTGATCGAGCGACTGCCGCAACGCCTGGGCCGTCGCGGGCGGGCTTGCCGGGTGCAAATCGGCCAGCCAGTCCGGATGGCGCAGGCACAATTCGGCCGCGAAGGGGCTGCATGCCCATAGCCGCATTGCGCCCTCGGCATCGCGCAGATGCAGCGCGTCCTCCTTGCCAAGCCGCTCGACCATCAAGCGCAACCCAGGCTGCAAGGCCTCCGGCACGGCGGCGATCAACGCATCCAGAGCGGGCAAAGGAACGTTTGCGGTCATGGGGGATCCAGGGCAAAAAAAGCAGTGCCATTCTACCCGCCCCCGTGGTGAATTGAGCTGACCAGCAGCGCGCCACGGTGCGGGAACGCGCCTTGCCCGGGAGACCAGGGATGCCTCATCGCGTGGGCGAGGCGCAGATTCGGGGAGAGCGGCCACGGCTTGATTCCGTCATGCGAGAGATTGGTGCGCGGAGCGCTGCGGCAGTGATCCAGCGGTTTTTGATGGCGCGTGCATGCTGCCGGGCAGCCTGGGCCTGCCAGGATGCGGTTGGCGGCATCCGGCGTTTGCGTTGCGCTACCCCTGGTGGCCGACCGGCCCTGTGTATGATGCTGAGACGCAGGGAGGGCAACAGCTTATGGGAACGTCTGCCGATAAAACCGACTGGGCCGATTGCCTGGCGGAGCTGGCTGAGGCATTGACTCGCCGGGGATGGCGTTTGGTCACCGCCGAATCCTGCACCGGCGGCTGGATCGCCAAGTGCTGCACCGATCGGCCCGGCAGCTCGACCTGGTACGAGGGCGGCGTGGTGAGCTACAGCAACGCGTTGAAGACAAGCCTGCTGGGCGTGCGGCCCGCAACCCTGGCCCGGGATGGCGCGGTGAGCGAAGCCACAGTGCGCGAGATGGCCCAGGGCGCATTGGTCCGATTGGGCGGCGATGTGGCGGTTGCGGTCAGCGGCATCGCGGGGCCGGGCGGTGCCAGCGCGGATAAACCGGTGGGGATGGTGTGGTTCGCCTGGGCGGGTCCGGGACTGCGGATGGACACCCGTTGCATGCACTTTTCCGGTGATCGGGAAGCGGTACGCACGGCCGCGGTGGGGATGGCACTGGCAGGCCTGTGTGATTGCTTGCGCATGGCGCCTCCCGGC
>JBATEM010000473.1:0-1637 GCA_049664005.1 Candidatus Macondimonas sp. | reverse complement strand
GTATTTACCCTCGGGCATATGACCTGCGCGCTGGCCGTGGTCCTGTTGGATGGCGTTTCAATGTTCGGCGCCATGCTGATGATGTTGCTGGGACCAACCGCCACGGCTTTCCTCGGGCTCAATGTGGGATTTGCACCGACCCTGCTGACCGGCTGTGCGGTACAGATCGGCATCTTGCTGGTCTATCTTTTCCTTGCGCCCGCCACGGCCATATCGCCGATTTTGTTCGGGTTTTTCTGGGCGGCGTGGTGGGTGAGCTGGCTGATAGGTGCCGTCGCCAATGGTCATCAGCAAACCATCAAGCGCCGGATCACCGACTTATTGCGCCAGCAGCGGGAAAACCACGCCTTGATCTGGGAACAAACCGAGGCCTTGGATGAAAAGGGGCGCGCCCTGGAAACCGCCAACGCACGTTTGCATCAGCTCTCGATGATCGACGGGCTGACCCATGTCGCCAATCGGCGGCGTTTTGATGAATCCTTGCGCGAGGAGTGGCGGCGCGCCCAACGTGCGGCCGGTGATCGCATCACGGATCGCCATGGCACCGCGCATGAACATATGGCGCTGTTGCTCATCGATATCGACTATTTCAAGCAGTACAACGACCATTACGGGCATCTTGCCGGCGACGCCTGTCTGCAGGAAGTGGCTCAGCTGATCAGTGGCGGCATTCGCCGCAGCGGCGATCTGGTGGCGCGCTATGGCGGCGAGGAATTTGCCGTTCTACTCCCGGCCACGCCCCTGGCGGGCGCGTTTGGCGTGGCCGAGCGCATCCGCCAGGCCATCTGGCAGCGCGCGCTGCCCCATGAGGCATCTCCGTTGGGCCGCGTGACCATTTGCATTGGGGTGGCGGATACCCAGGGAACAGGCTGCGCCGGTGAAACGGATTTGATCCGCTTGGCTGACGCGGCGCTCTATGCCGCCAAGAAGAATGGCCGCAATCAGGCCATGCAGGCGCTGTTCGAGGGTTCTGTTCCGGTCCGGATCTAGGCAATCTGATCAGCGACGATGGATCAAACACCGCCACGCAACTGTTGTTGCTGGCGTGGCCGAGAGGTGCGCACCGCCAGCACAGGGACGACCTTGCATCAGAATGACCCGATCGATCAAGGCGTGCGAGGGGAGTCGTCTTCGGTGTCCCCGGCGCTGTCCAGGGAGAGCAAAAGCGGTGGCGCCATGGTGGCGTGTTGCTGGGCCTCCCAGGCGCGGAAGGTCGACAGGTCATGCTCGATCTGGCGCAGGACCAGGGTCAAGACCGCGAGATCATCGATGAACCCAATCGTGACCAGAAAGTCCGGGATCGCATCGAAAGGCGAAACGAAGTACACCAGACCCGCGGTCAGGGCCAGCAGCGAGCGATACGGGATCTGTCGATAACTGCCGCCGGCGTAGGCCCGCAACAGGCGGATCGCGGTCTCGAGCGCCTGGGCGATCTCGGCAAAGGCGGGATGGCGGGCCAGGGCGGTCGCGAGTGTCGAGGCTGCGTTCCCGGCCAGCCGCCGCATGCGGACTGTACGCTTGAGTACCATGGCGGCGCCGGCTTGAGCACTTTCCAGCAGCCGTCGGGGATGGATGGATGACATGTCAGGACGCTCCCTGAGCTGGAATCGCGCTGAGCTGGTGGCGCTCGAAAAATT
>JBATEM010000472.1:0-2093 GCA_049664005.1 Candidatus Macondimonas sp. | reverse complement strand
ATGGTTTGTATGTGCTGGTGGATTTTCACCAGGACGTGTTCAGCCGCATGACCGGGGGAGACGGCGCGCCGGGTTGGGTGTTCGAGGCGGTGGGGCTGGATTTCACCCGCTTTCCCGCCGCTGATGCGGCCCATGTGATGCAGGCCGCATACGACTACGCCGATCCTCGGCCGCGCCAGCCGGAGCGCTACGCCCAGATGAGTTGGGCCAATAACTACAACATGCCGATCAATGGCGTGATGTGGACGCTGTTTTTCGGGGGCGCGCGTTTTACCCCGGATTTTCAGGTCGATGGGCGCAATGTCCAGGACTATCTCCAGGGGCATTTTTTTGGAGCGCAGCGCGCGCTGGCCGAGCGGATCGCCCATCTGCCCCATGTGATCGGTTTCGATATCCTGAACGAGCCCAGCAGCGGCTGGATCGGGCGGCCATTGAGCCGGCCCCATCTCAAGAAGACGGCGGAAGAGCCGCGCCCGGTGCTGCCCGGCCCGGCGTGGACTCCGTTCGATGCCCTGGCTGCCCTGCGCGGAATGCCGCGGGATGTGCCGAACATGGAAATCTCGCTGCGTCGCTTAGGCATCGTTCAGAAAGGCACGCGTCGGGTGAATCCCAATGGCATCCGGGTCTGGCTTCCGGAACGTGAGGATCCGTTCGAGGTGGCGGGGGCCTATCGGTGGGAGGCAGGGCAGCCCGTCCCGTTGCGCGAGGATTTCTTTCAGCGCCAGGGCGGGCAAGCGGTCGATTTTGCCAACGATCATCTCGCGCCTTTCTTCAAGCGGGCCGCGACCAATTTGCGGTCGGTGCGGCCGGACTGGCTGATATTCGCCGAGCCTGATTTGCTGGCGGGCGATCCGCAGCACAGCTTTCCGCGTGAACTGCCTGCGGGGACGGTCAACGCCGGGCATTGCTATGAGGTGACGACCCTGCTGCTCAAACGGGTGCTCGAACCTGTGGGCGTGAACCTGATGCATGGCCGCGTGCTGTTCGGGCCTGGGCAGATCGAGGCGGATTACCGGCGCGAATTGGCGCGGGTACAAGGCTGCTCGCAAAGGGTGAATGGGGGATGTCCCACCTTGATTGGTGAGTTCGGGATTCCCTTCGACCTGCGCGAGGGACGCGCTTACCGCGCCTTTGCCGCCGGCGATCACGGTCCCCGTCCCTGGCGTGCCCATGAACGGGCGCTGGGGCGCATGTACAACGCGCTCGATCAATTGCTCCTGAGCGCGATGTTATGGAATTACACGGCCAGCAATCGCAATCATCTGGCGGTGGGAGATGGCTGGAATCAGGAAGACCTGAGCATTTTCAGCGAAGATCAACGGCTCCATGGTGAGGATCTCGATAGCGGTGGTCGCGCGCTGGCTGGTTTTGTGCGCCCTTACGCGCGCTTCATCCAGGGGACGCTGCGTTGGATGCATTTCGATCAGCGCAAACGACGTTTCGAGCTTGGTTTTGAAGCCGATCCAAGCTTGCCCGCGCCCACCGAAATCTTTATTCCTCGGCGCCAGTTTCCCAATGGCCATCGACTCGACGCGCCCGGTCTTGTTGCCATGGAGCAAGCGGTGGTTGGCGAGGAAGAGCAATCCCTTCGCCTGCTGGCCCATGAAAAAAGACTGTTCACCGTGCGCGTGCAGGGATAGCGGGTTCCAGACAGTCGAATGCCTGACCGGTCATTACTCTTAGCGTGCAGGCCTGGTCGAAAATCCGGACCAGATGATTGCCGTGCTCCGGGATGATGGCCACCGCCTCGTGCGTGCCGCGCCGTGTTTTCCGCGATCCGGGACCGGGTCGGCGTTCGTCTCCTTGATCTTTTCTGATGGCGGCAGGGTCGGAATGAGATGGGATGGCTTGGCGGAAAATCTCGCGAAGCAGCGGCTCTATGCGTTCCCGGAAAGCATCTGTGACCTCCCATGACTTCGCTTGTGACATCCCGGCTCCCGTCCACTCGCGACGATCGCACAGGGACGGCCATGATCACTTGCTTTACGGATAAATGCCTAGTTTTTGCTTGAAGATGTCATGGTTTGAAGGAAAAGCTGCGGATCCACCAGATTGCCGTTGAGCGCGACGCCCCAGTGGAGATGGGGGCCGGT
>JBATEM010000471.1:0-1895 GCA_049664005.1 Candidatus Macondimonas sp. | reverse complement strand
GCCGGGTTATCAGCCGGCGCCCCCGGACTATGCCGGCTGGACCCGGGAGGCACGCTTCGCGGAAGCCAAGCGACTCTATGCCGAGGCAGGGTATTCAGCCGAACAGCCCTTGCAGATCGAGATCCGTTACAACACCCAGGAAGACAATCGCAAGATCGCTGTCGCCGTGGCCCAGATGTGGAAACAGGTGCTGGGCGTGGAAGCGACGCTGTTCAACGAGGAATGGAAGGTTTTTCTGCAGAACCGCAAGCAGAAGCAGGTGACCCAGGTCTTCCGCAGCGGCTGGATCGGTGACTATGCCGATCCCTATACCTTCCTGGAGCTGCTGCACTCCCAGCACGGCATCAACGATTCCGGCTACACCAATCCCGCCTATGACGCCCTGCTGGCACGCATCAGCGTCCTCCCCGGTGGCCCAGAGCGCAATGCCTTGATGCGCCAGGCCGAAGCCATGATGCTGGCCGATGATCCGGTGATTCCGCTGTTCTTCTACGTCAGCAAGACCCTGATCAAGCCCTGGGTCAAGGGCTATCAGCCCAACATCATGAACCAGCACTACACCAAGGATTTGTGGATCGAGGCGGGTGGTCGCTGAAGCCGTTTGCGCCTAATCGGTGCGCAGCGCGGCGAT
This sequence comes from Candidatus Macondimonas sp., assembly GCA_049664005.1. Taxonomy (GTDB): domain Bacteria; phylum Pseudomonadota; class Gammaproteobacteria; order UBA5335; family UBA5335; genus Macondimonas. The sequence continues at coordinate 1,264 of JBATEM010000471.1, read as the reverse complement.
CAGGATCAAAGACAGCGGCAGGGCGCCGGCTGGATCCGTTGGCGCCATCTGATGAATCAGGCGCCAGCCGGCATCCAGGAGCAGCCGCTCCCAGCCCGCCATCGAATGAAAATACCACGGCATGACGGCAGGGAATGGGGCGCCGAAGCCGGCAAATCGCTCCTCGCGCCATCCCTCATTGCCCGCCACCCGATCTGGATGCACGGTCTGGATGATGAGCCGGCCTTCTGGATAGACTGCCTCGGCCAATGCTTGCAGGACGGGGCTCGAATCGGCTTCGAACAGGGCGAAATTGAACACCACACCATCGAATTGGCCCAGCTGCAGCGGATCGACCACCAGTTCATCGTAGCGCAGCACCTCAAAGCGCCCTGCGCCGGCCGCCCGCGCGGCGCCAATCAGCGGCGCCGTCGCATCGATGCCCACGGTCTCGATGCCATCATCGTGCAAGGCCCGGCACAGCCAGCCTTCGCCGCAACCGACATCCAGGATCCGACGCGGCGCACCGGCCTTCACGGCGTCCAGCACTGCCGCATTGGTGGCGCGGCGGCTGTCGATGCGCTGCTTCCGCACAGCCGCCAACCAAGCGTCCGCATTGGCCTGCCAACTTGCCAGGATTGCCTTCGAATCCGCCATCTGTTCAAAACTCCGGCTATTTCCCAATGTGGAAAAAGAGCAATCGCGTTGGGCCGGAAGTCGGGCGCTTGGTTCTCGCACTCGCCCGTGGCCAGCCCATGGGCGCACGCCGGACCCAATTCGCGTTGGGCGTGCGCTTCGTATTCCGCCACTTCAGCGGCGGTCAGGGTATCTATCCACCGTCGTTGGTGCCCCTGTTGATGAAAACATCGGCGCCGCCATCCCAGAACACACCACTGCACCATCTTGCCCGTTTTTCGCGGCGTTCTTTTTCATTCAGGATAGTTTAACGTTCCGTGCCTGCGGCCCAATCCCTGGCATCCCGGCTTTTTCTGAATTTCCCGGCGGCAATGGAATAATCAATCCGCGCGGCATCGGCTAAAGTCGCATACACCCGTCAACCTTGCCCTGTCCTGGAGTCCGACATGCTGGAAATCCGTGTGCGCCTGGCGCCTGAACCACAACGGGAGGATGCCTCCAATGAATCGACTCTGACGCTGCCCTTCGATGCGCGCCAGCGCAGCCGGCAGCGGGTGCGCCTGGACGACGACAGCGAGCGGGCGCTGCTCTTGCCACGCGGCACCGTGCTGCGCGATGGCGATCGGCTGCGGGATGAAGCGGGTGAGGT
>JBATEM010000470.1:0-4056 GCA_049664005.1 Candidatus Macondimonas sp. | reverse complement strand
GCGCAACGCCGCCGAGTTGGAGGCGGCGCTCTCGCTCGTGCGCAAGGCAGCGGCCGGCGAGGCGCTGACGTCCGACCAGGGGCGCGGGCTGGTCGATGTCATTGCCCGCTATACGCAGACTTTCCTGCTGCTGCAACGCTACGACGAAGGCTTGCTGGAAGAGCCGAAGGGGAACCGCGGTGGCGTTTTGCCGGCCGTGGAAGAGACTCGCGCCGCGATCGGGCGACTCAAGGCGACCTGATCGGGCGCGGCGAGGCCACGGACCTGTTCGGTCGCGAGCGCGAAGAAGGGCACGCCGCCCTGCTCGGCAACCTCGACCAGAGCGTGTTCGGGGAGCCGGCGTATCCGACGGTCGAATCGAAGGCCGCGCATTTGCTGTACTTCACGATCAAGAATCACCCCTTCTCGGATGGCAACAAGCGCATCGGCTCCTTCCTGTTCGTGGACTTCCTGAACCGTAACGGCCGGCTGTTCCGGGGCGGCGAGGCCGTGGTCAATGACGTCGGTCTCGCGGCGCTCGCACTGCTGGTGGCCGAGTCGGCGCCGAAGGACAAGGACGTGATGATCCGGCTGGTGATGAACATGCTCGTGGGGCCGCAGCCGTGAACACGCGCTTTTCCGAATCCGTCGTCGAAGATGCCGCCCTCGCCTGGCTCGATGCGCTCGGCTACGCGGTGCTGCACGGCCCGGACATCGCCGCGGGCAATCCGGGGGCAAGGTCAGCCGAGACAGCGTTAAGCGCCCTGTTTGCCTCGATAACGGAGCCATCGCGACCGATAGCGTGCAGCCACCCCGGTGTACCATAGCGCCTCCTTTCCTCGGATCGCCTTGCCGTGCCATCGACTCCCGCCGCCTTTTCCACCCTGCCGCTCGCGCCGCAACTGCTCACCACGCTGAGCGAACTGGGCTACGAAGCCATGACACCGGTGCAGGCCCAAAGCCTGCCTGCACTGCTGGCCGGGCGGGATGTCATCGCCCAGGCCATGACGGGCAGCGGCAAGACAGCCGCATTCGGCATCGCCCTGCTGACCCGCCTCGATGCACGCTGCTTCGAGCCCCAGGCGCTGATCCTTTGCCCCACCCGCGAGCTGGCGGACCAGGTCACCAAGGTGTTGCGCCAACTCGCGCGGGGCCTGGGCAACATCAAGATGCTGACCCTGTGCGGCGGCATGCCGATGGCGCCGCAACTGAATTCCCTGGAATCCGGTGCCCATGTCGTGGTCGGGACGCCGGGGCGCGTCCTGAAGCATCTGACCAAAGGCTCGCTGAAGCTGTCGCGGCTGAAAACGCTGGTGCTGGATGAGGCCGATCGCATGCTCGACATGGGCTTCCACGACAGCATGGTCGAGGTGATCGCATGCGCGCCGGCAGAGCGCCAGACCCTGCTGTTCTCCGCCACCTATCCGGACACGATTCGCGCCTTGAGCCGCCGTTTCCAGCACGATCCGGTGGAGATCACCGTACCCTCGGCGGCGGCGGACACGCAGATCGAGCAGCTCTTTTTCGAAGTCGACCCGCGCGCCCGGGAGCAGGCGCTCAATGCCTTGCTGCGGCATTACCAGCCCGCCTCGGCCGTGCTGTTCTGCAACACGCGGCAACGCTGCGACGAGGTTGCCCAGTCCTTGCGGGAGGCGGGATTTCATGTCGCCGCCCTGCATGGCGATCTGGAGCAGCGCGAGCGCGACCAGGTGCTGGTGCAATTCGCCAACCAGAGCTGTCCGCTGCTGGTGGCGACCGATGTTGCGGCGCGGGGCCTGGACATCAAGGATCTCGCCGCCGTGATCAATGTCGAGCTGGCGTTCGAGCCCGAAACCCATGTGCATCGCATCGGCCGCACCGGGCGGGCCGGCCAGAGCGGCCTCGCGCTCAGCCTGTGCGCGCCCGGCGAGGTGCATCGCGCGAATGTGATCGAGGACAAACAGCAGCACCCCTTGCAATGGCTGCCGCTGCCGGAGGTCGATACGCAAGAGCCGGTGGTGGCGCCGCGCTGGATCACATTGCGCATCGGCGGCGGTCGCCGCGACAAGCTGCGACCGGGCGACATCCTGGGGGCATTGACGGGCGAGGACGGCATCGCGGGAACGGCGGTGGGCAAGATCGATCTCTTCGATCGCCACGCCTTTGTCGCCGTCGATCGGGTGGCAGCGCCGGCGGCGCTCCGGCGCCTGAGCGAGGCCGGCATCAAGGGACGCCGCTTTTCGGCGCAGCAATTGCCATGATGCGAGTGACACGCTGACATGGCGCTCAAGGCAACGGTCTACAAGGTCCATCTCAACATCGCCGACATGGATCGCGGCTACTACGCGGACCACGCCCTGACGCTGGCCTGCCATCCGTCCGAGACCGAAGAGCGGCTGATGGTGCGGATTTTGACGTTCGCCCTCTACGCAAGCGCGGATCTGCAATTCACGCGCGGGCTGAGCAGCGAGGATGAACCGGATCTCTGGCAAAAGGATCTGACCGGCGCCATCGTCCACTGGATCGAGCTGGGCCTGCCCGATGAGAGCCGCATCCGCAAGGGCGCCCACCGCGCCGAGCGCGTCACGGTAGTGACCTATGGCGAGCGCGCGCCGCATATCTGGTGGGAGAAGATTCGCGGCAGCCTCGCCCGGTTCGAGAATCTCACCGTGCTGCACCTGCCCGCGACGGCCACGGCCGCCTTGGTTCCGGAGCTATCGCGCAGCATGCAGATGCAGGTCTCGGTTCAGGACGGCAGTCTGTGGGTGAGCGTGAATCAGGCGCAGGTCGAGGTGCGCCCGGAACGTTGGCGCTGACGGGGATGCTGGCGCCGCATCTCCCGACTTCGCGGGGTGCCGCAGTAAGAACCCTGAACGGATGAGGCGATCGCCCAAGGTAAGCGAAAGGCAGCAACTCAGGCAGCGACGGGGATGCGCTCATTCGGGGTCGCCGGCACGCCCCAGGCGGCGGCCCGCGCGGGGTCGGCGCCGATCCAGATTTGCTGGTGCAGCCAGCTCAGGCTGGCGCTGTCACCCAGCAACAGACGGCGTTCGTTGGGGCTCAAGGCCTGCGGTCCCTCCGCCCAGGCCCGGTCACGCAATTCCGGCCAGCGGATGCGGCGGCGCCCGTGGGGATCACGCAGCAGACTGAGATGCAGATGATGGGTCTGCGGATCGGCCACGGCGGCGATGAATCCCGCGCCCACCGCGGGCTCGATATGCGGATTTTGCCGACTGGCCCGCACCGCGGCCGGTGGCTCGATCTCCCCGGGCACCCGGAACAGGCCGCGCCGCTGCAAGCGATCGCCCAGGCTGCGACGACCGGAATAGACCGAGATGGGGATGGACAGCACCAGCCCCGCCATCACCGGTGACAGCCACAGGAAAAACACCGGCTCCACCGCCCAGGCCACGCCGCCCCATACCAGCCCCAACAGCGTCCCGAAGCCGTGATGGCGCAGAGCCATGCCCCAGGAAGTGCCTTCATCCCCGCGATTCTGGCCGGCCCAGCGCACGCTCTGCCCGAACAGGGTGTAGAGCACAAAGCGGGTATGAAACACCATGCGGATGGGCGCCATCAGCACCGAGCCGGCGAGTTCAGCCAGCAAGCCCACGAAGACGCGGCGCGCCCCGCCGAAGCCCTGGCGGGTGGGCGCGCGACTGACGGCCAGGATCGCGCCCAGGGTCTTGGGCAACAGCAGCATCACCAGGGTCGCGATCATCAGCGTGATGGCCTCCGGCGTGCGCGCGACAGGCCAGACGGGAAACAGGCCGCCTCCCGGCGTGAAGTACTGATGGCCGGTGAAGGCCGCCACTGCGGTCAGTACCGTGCCCAGGAACAGAAAGGCAAACCAGAACAGCGCCGAGACATAGCCCATGGCGCCATGGAAGAACATCGCCCGATGCAGACCGTGGAAGCCCCCCGCCCGCAGCAGCCGCAGATGCTGCAGATTGCCCTGGCACCAGCGCCGATCCCGCTGCAATTCGTCGAGCAGCGTGGGCGGGGTTTCCTCATAGCTGCCCTGCAGGTCATAGGCGACCCACACTTCCCAACCACCGCGCACCATGCAGGCCGCCTCGACGAAATCGTGGCTGAGGA
>JBATEM010000469.1:0-2886 GCA_049664005.1 Candidatus Macondimonas sp. | reverse complement strand
CAGGATCTGTTCCAGCGCCGCGGTATAGCGCGCCAGATCAGCCGGGGTACGGGTTTCAGTGGCGCACACCAGCAGCGCATGCCCCAGTTCCGGATAGGTCCCGGACAGATCAAAGCCCCCCAGGATGCCCGCGCCGGCCAAGGCATCAAGCACAGGCGCCACGGGTCGAGGCAGGACCAGGACAACCTCATGGAAAAACGGTCCACCGAATCGCAGCATGACCCCCGGCAAGGCGGCCAGCTGGGTCGCCAGCGCATGGGCACGCGCATGAGCAGTGAGGGCGACGCGGGCCAGTCCCTCGGCGCCCAGCAGCGCCATGTGGATGGTGGAGGCCGTCACCATCAGCCCCTGGTTGGTGCAGATGTTGGAGGTGGCCTTGGCACGCCGGATGTGCTGTTCGCGCGGCTGCAGGGTGAGGGTGAATCCCGCACGGCCATCGCGATCGACGGTCCGCCCGACGATCCGGCCGGGCATCTGCCGGACATGCGCCTGGCGGCAGCACAAAAAACCGTAGTAAGGACCGCCGCCCGCCAGGGGAACACCAAGGGGCTGGCCCTCGCCGCAGGCAATATCCGCTCCGCCGCCGGCCGCATCACCCCATTGTCCGGGTGGCTTGAGTATCGCCATGGCGAGGGGATTGACCAGGGCGATGACCAAGGCCCCTCGCGCCCGGGCGGCGTCGGTCAGGGCATCGATATCTTCCAGACGCCCAAAGAAATTGGGTTGGGGCACCACCAGGGCCGCCGCGTCGGGCAATGCATCCAACGACGCCGCCAGGGTCACCCCCGTTGCCGGATCATAAGGCACTTCGACCAGCTCGATGCCCTGGCCCTCGACGATGGTGCGCACCGTCTCGCGGTAGTGGGGATGCACCGCGGCTGGCATCCATACCCGCTGCGCATCATGGCGGCGATTGGCCCGCAGCGCCATCAGCACCGCCTCGGCCAGCGCCGAGGCGCCGTCGTAGAGGGAGGCATTGGAAATATCCATGGCCATCAGCGCAGTCATCATGGACTGGTATTCGTAGATCAGTTGCAGCGTGCCCTGACTGGCCTCGGCCTGGTAGGGGGTATAGGCGCTGTAGAACTCCCCGCGGGTTGCAATCTCCCAGACCGCAGCGGGGATGTGGTGTTCATAGGCCCCCGCACCTAGAAAACACAGATCGGCCGCATCCTTGGCTGCGCGCTCGCGCATCAGGCGACTGATCGCCATCTCCGGCAAACCCGGCGGCACCCCCTCCACACGGGTCCAGCGCAGGGACGCGGGAATTTCATCGAACAGGCTGGCGATCTCAGGCACTCCGATCGCTGCCAGCATGGCCTGTACGTCATCGGCCGTATGGGGAATGAATGGCATCGCGACAGTGTCTCCTCAGACGCCCTGATCCAACAGGTCGCGATAGGCCTGTGCATCCAGCAATGCCGTCAGCTCCGCCGAGGATGCCGGCGCTAGGCGAAACAGCCAGCCACTCCCGTAGCAGTCCTGGTTCACCTGTTCGGGCTGGTCGATGAGTACCGGATTGACCGCCATGATCCGACCTGCCACCGGGGCATAGATGTCGGAGGCGGCCTTCACCGACTCGACGACGGCGCAGGCCTCACCCGCCGTCACCTCGCGCCCCACCTCGGGCAATTCCACGAACACCAAGTCGCCCAGGGCGTCCTGGGCGTGGTCGGTAATCCCCACCTCGAGGCTGCCATCGGCCGCAGAGCGCAACCATTCATGGGTGGACACATACTTGAGATCGGCCGGAATCTGGCTCATTACGGAAACTCCATGGAAAACTCGGGAGACTTAAAGGCTGTTCAGGTCGACGCAGGTCAGCCCATGCCGCACGAAAGGCGGCTTGACCATCCGGGCGGGCAGCGCCTGACCTCGCAGCACGACCTCGCAAAGACTTGCAGGCCCCAGCGGCACCCGCGCCAGGGCAATGGCGCGCTGCAAGGTCGGAGAAAAACCGCCACTGGTGATCCGGCCTTCCGCCCCACCCGGCAAGCGCACTGTCAGACCATTGCGCAGCACGCCGCGGCCCTGGAGCACCAGACCCACCTGGCGGCAACGGGGGGTGCGTGCCGCCAGAGCGGCGCGGCCGATGAAGTCCCGTCCCTCCGGTGTCAAGGCCACCGTCCAGCCCAGACCGCATTCCTGGGGTGTGTGGTCCGCATCCAGATCGGTGCCGTACAGGCTCAGGCCTGCCTCCAGGCGCAGCGTATCCCGGGCGCCCAGGCCGCAGGGCGGCACGCCTGCCGTCAACAGCGCGCGCCACAGGGCAGGCGCTGCTTGCGCCGGCAGCAGGATCTCAAAGCCGTCCTCGCCCGTATAGCCGGTGCGGGCGATGAAGCCTTCCGGCCGCTCGATGAACTGGAACGCAGACAGCGCATGCGCGGCGGACATCGTCTCGGCAGAAAACACCTTTGCCAGGGCGAGTTCGGCCATGGGGCCTTGTACCGCCAACATCGCCAGATCGGGGCGAGGGGTCAGTTGCGCCGCATCCGGCATCTCCGCCAGCCGCGCCCGCATCCAGGACAGATCGCTGTCGCGCGTGGCGGCATTGACCACCAGACGGAAGCGCTCCTCGCCGCGGAGATAGACGATGAGGTCGTCGAGAATCCCGCCTTCATGGTTCAGCATGCAGCTATAAAGGGCGCTGCCAGGCGCGCTGAGCCGGGCCACATCGTTCGCCAGCAGGCGTCGCAGGAAGGCCCGTGACCCGGGACCGACCAAGTCGATGACCGTCATGTGGGAGACGTCGAACATCCCCACTTCGGCCCGCACGCGGTGGTGTTCCTGCAACTGGGAGCCATAATGCAAGGGCATGTCCCAACCGGAAAAGGGCACCATCCGCCCACCCGCCGCCACGTGGCTGTCATAAAGGACGGTACGCTG
>JBATEM010000468.1:0-6123 GCA_049664005.1 Candidatus Macondimonas sp. | reverse complement strand
CGCGCCGGGGGCGGCGCAGACCCGGGCCAGCGCGCGCGGCGCATCGGTGAACGACCAATTGGGCTCCAGCAGCGCGTCGAGCACCGGATCGCGCAGCAGCGCAAGCGCCAGATCCAGCCGCCGACCTGCTGTCCAGCGGGCACGACGGGCGCCAGCCACCGTGCCCACCTGGGAGGCGCGAATCTGCAATCGGCGGGCATGGAACGCCCCGCCCAGGGGCAGGTTCACCAAGTCGTCGCCATACCAGCTCAGCTCCACCACCCGTGCCTCGAACCCCGCCAACTCCAGCGCCTGAACCAGCCCCGCCGGCTGGCCGCTGGCATGGAATACGACATCGGCCTCCCCGTTCGCCGCCGCCGGGCTGGCCCACTGCAGACCCAACGCCCGCGCCACGGATTCACGCGCCGGATCGGGATCCACCAGGGTCACCGCCGTGCCGGCGATGCGCGCACACAGATAGGCCACCAGCAGTCCCACGACCCCGCCGCCCACCACGCACACCCGGTCGCCCACCCGCACGCCACCGTCCCACAGCGCGTTGACGGCGGTTTCCATGTTGGCAGCAAGCACGGCGCGACGGGACGGCAGATCCGGGGGCAGGAGATGCAGGGCGTCCGGCGGCACTCGGCAACGATCCTGGTGCGGATGCAGGACAAAGGCCCAGCGGCCCCGGTCCGGTCCGTCCTCCACCTGTCCCACCAAGCTATAGCCGTACTTGACGGGCGCGGGGAATGACCCTTCCTGGAACGGGCAGCGCATGCGCTGCCATTCGCTCTCCGGGACCCGGCCCTGGAACACCAGGCTTTCGGTGCCCCGGCTGATGCCGCTGAAGCGGGCGCGCAGTGCGACGTATCCCGGCGCATCGGAAACTGCAGCCGGGCGCAGTTCCGCCGCACCGGGCGCCGTGATCCACAACGCCGTCGCCGGCTTCATGCCCGCTCCCCCGAAACGTCCAGATCGAACAACACATCGCAGCCCTGCAGATAGCGCTTTCCCGGCGGGCGGCGGCGCGCCTGCGCCAAACCTTCGGGCAAATCGATGCCCAAATGCCCGGCCCCCAGCAGCACCGGAGCCACCGTGATCTGCAAGCGATCCAGGCAACCCTGGGCCAGGAAGCGCGACACGGTGACGCCACCGCCTTCCACCAGCACGCGCGACCAGCCCCGCGCGGCCAATGCATCCAACAAATCCGCCAAGTCGAGCCCGCCCGTACCCCGACGCACGGCGAGTTGCACCACATGACCTGGCAAATGGGGGTTGGGCGCGGTGTCATTGGCCCGGCAATAAACCACCGGGGCCGCGCCATCCGCCAGCATGCGAAAGTCTCCGTCCAGCCGGGCGTCGGTATCAATCACCACGCGCGCCGGATGGCGCCCCGGGACTCGCCGCACCGTCAACTGGGGATCATCGGCGCGCACGGTAGCGGCGCCCACCACCACCGCGTCGACCAGCGCCCGCAAACGATGCATGTGATCGTAATTCTCAGGACCCGTCAGCCCGGCGGAACAACCCTCGGCTGGCGCAATGCGCCCATCCAGGCTCTGGCCAAGATGCGCGATGACCAGTCGCCGGCCCGGCGGGCAACACGCCAGCGGCAGATGCAGGTCGAACAACTGAGCAACGGGCTCGGACAGGGGGGTTGTGCTGCGCCAGCGGCCGTCGGCAAAGACCCGGATGCGATCGGGATGCAGCGGCGTGGCGGCCGCGATCGGCTGCACGGTATGGGGAGTCAGGTCGAACGCCGCGGCAGCCGCTTCCGGCGCAGCCCGCCGCGCCTGGAGCTGGCGAATCGCCGCCCAGGCGCGTTCGGGATTCCAGTCCGCCGTCGGATCACAGGCCGGTAACCGCATCCCCTCCCCTCCCTGGTCATGGATGATGGTTTCTCATCTGGAAAATGGGCTGTCCGGGGCGGGCCTGTCAAGATTCAGCGTAAACTCGCCCGGTGCGGGCAGTGTAGCGGCATGCAGTCGATTGAATCGCCTTGTTAGCCCTATATCCCTCCCGCTATTTACGGCCCCGCTCTGAGAGAAGCCTCACTTCCGCATCAGTAAAGTGAGTAAGAACAGTCTTTCGAACAGAATTAACGCGCAACAACTCGGAAAAGGCGGATGCAGATACAGACCGTGACACAATACGGGAATTCGCGGCCACAGCAGAGTGCATGTCTTTAAACAACTCTTTCAGTTTCTCATGATCGACGGCCAGTGGGTCGACCGCAATGGAATAGAGTTGATGAACTGGCCGAATGAGGCGAAACACCGATGCCAGGCGGCGCCATCGCCTTTCAGTGCGTGTTAAGAGGGCTTCTGGGACGATTGCATCGAAGCTCTCATTGACTCGGCGGACATGCGCTTGGATATCCGCTTGACTCATAGTGCTATCTAGAAGGGCGTTCATGCGATTTAAATCTGCACGCACCTTGCTCAACTCTTCCCGCAGTTCACGCAAAACCTCAGGAATTCTCTCTCTTGACGCAGCCCGTGACAACACAATAGCGATTAAAGGCGGTAATTTGGCGCCAATATGAAGGGGTGGTGTCGCTTGTGCGATTTCTACCCATGGCCGATATATGCGGCGATATAGCTCGTCTATGAATCCTGCAGCTCCAGACTTCATCGGCGACGCCAGTTCAGCGCCAGTATAGTAGGTTGATGCCCCAATCTCTAAGGGATAAGCAGAGGCTAACTCGCTGGCATTTTGTAGAATGGCACGATAGTGCTCGCTGAGCAGTTCAAGTGGCTTTCCGAGAAGCTGGCTGGCCTGATTACTGCTTCCAGTAACTTCACCGTTTGAGATGCTTACATACTCGGTCGCAATCAGCAGATCGCGACAAGGTGCGATCTGAAAAGCCGAGAATGCAGCCTCGTTCCTTTGTTTCTGATCAAGTCGGATATAACTAACATATCCATTAGCCTGCTCGCCTTTAGCACAAGGAACGAGAATCTCAACATATTCATGCAGGAGAACTGCCCTTAGTGCGCTTTCCGCACGCTCGATATCTGTATGAGAGGAAATCGGCCCATCAATTATTCTACCCAAAGCTGCTGCGGCATCTGTGTCCGTCAGACACCATGACTCAGGCTTGTTGAATACCGAATCAATCCTCTCAGTCCGATATGCATCGAAAGTACTCGCTGGGTGCCCCAATGTCGGAATATATGTTCTTCCGAAGCCGCGCGGAACAGATTCGTCCTGCCGCGTCACCTGAAGGTTAAGCGTGGGATGCTGCATTTCTTATACCGCTAACATAGAGCTACCCGCCCATTCGATGAACGGATTCTCCTTCGTATCGTGCTGGATATTCATCGCGAAACCTCCTGTAAATCCCCTGTGCGTTCGTGCTGCCTAACTAGATTTCAACTACCTAATCTAGACTTGGCCATCGGCCAACTCAAGGATTTTTTGAAGCATTGATAGATTTACCTATTGGCAAACCTGACGCAACAAACCTCCATGACAAACACGGCGGAAGCCAAATAAACAGCCCCAACTTATCGATCAAGGCCGCGCGAACTTAGCAGCGAACAGGTGCGCGCGTTCATGATCTGCTGTTGAAAAATGCTGGCTGCCATATGGGCCTTCGAGTTTTTGCTGGCGGACGCTTTATTCCATCGCGAATGCCCATTACTTGCCGATGCAGAAGCTGGCGAAGATGCGGCCCAGCAGATCGTCGCTGGTGAAGCTGCCGGTAATCTCGCCCAGGGCGTCATGGGCGAGGCGAAGTTCCTCGGCGGCCAGCTCGCCGGCACGGTCATGGCGCAGTCGGACATCCGCCAGATCGAGATGCGTCGCGGCACGGGTGAGGGCGTCCAGATGCCGACGGCGGGCGGAAAACACGCCGGTCCCGCTGCCGATATAGCCGGCACAGTCTTTCAGGTGGGCGCGCAGGGCGTCCAGGCCGGCGCCGGTTGCCACCGAAATGCGCAAGGCGGGAACCGCCCCAACCGCGGCTTGCAGACCCGGCGCGGCCTCGGTGAGGTCGATCTTGTTGTGAATGACGGTTACCGGCAGATCGGCAGGCAGGTCATGCTGGCGCAGCAGATCGGCGGGCATGGGCGGCGGTCCGAGGGGAAGCTGGCTGTGATCCAGCACGAACAGCACCCGATCTGCTTGGGCGACGGCGGCGCGAGCGCGGCGGATGCCTTCCTGTTCCACCGGGTCGTGGCCTTCGCGCAGGCCGGCGGTGTCCACCACATGCAAGGGCAGGCCGTCGATGACGATCTGGGTGCGCAAGACATCGCGCGTGGTGCCGGCATGGGCGCTGACGATGGCAGTTTCATCGCCGCTCAAGGCATTGAGCAGGCTTGATTTTCCCGCATTCGGCGGGCCGGCGATGACCACCGTGAGCCCATCCCGCAGCAGCCGGCCCTGGCCAGCCTGGGCCTGCAACCGGGTGAGGCGCTCGCGTAGCGCGTCCAGTTGTCGGCCGATCTCGGCATCGGCGAGGAAATCCACTTCCTCTTCGGGAAAATCGATCGCCGCCTCGACATATACGCGCAAATCGATGACCGCCTGGGTCAAGACATTCACCTGTTCGGAAAAGACCCCTTGCAGGGAAGCCATGGCAGCGCGCGCGGCGGCTGCCGAACCGCTGGCGATGAGATCGGCCACCGCTTCGGCCTGGGCGAGATCGAGCTTGCCATTGAGAAAGGCGCGCTCGGAAAATTCGCCGGGCCGCGCCAGCCGGGCGCCCAAGGACAGGCAGCGGGCGAGCAGCAAGTCCAGCACCACCGATCCGCCGTGTCCCTGCAGTTCCAGGACATGCTCGCCGGTGAAGGAGTTCGGCGCGGGAAAATAAAGAGCCAAGCCCTCATCCAGCGCCATACCGTCGGCACCGCGGAAGCGTGCATAGTGTGCGTGGCGTGGTGCCGGCAACTGCCCCAGTAGGGCAATGGCCAGATCCGGGACGCTCGGCCCGGAAAGACGAATGATGCCCACGCCGCCAAAACCGGGCGGCGTGGCAATGGCGGCGATGGTGTCGACCGGGGCGGTCATGACCGCGACGGGATCGTCAGGTGGCGGTGGGGGTGTGCCGAACTTTTTCAGACTCCACCTTGCGCGTGATGTACCACTGCTGGAGGATGCCCAGGCTGTTGCTGACCACCCAATACAGCACCAGACCGGCGGGGAAAAGGGCGAAGAACACCGTCATCACCACCGGCATCATCATCATGACACGCTGCTGCATGGGGTCCATGGTGCCCTGGGCGGTGCTCAGCTTTTGCTGAATCAGCATGCTGATGCCAAACAGGACGGGCAGCACATAGTAGGGGTCTTTCGCGGAGAGGTCATCGATCCACAGGAAGAAGGGCGCCTGACGCAGTTCCACGCTCTCCAAGAGCACCCAGTACAGCGCGATGAACACCGGCATCTGGACGAAAATCGGCAGACAGCCGCCAAGGGGATTGAATTTCTCCTTGCGATAGAGCTCCATCATCGCTTCGTTGAGCTTCTGCTTGTCCTCGCCATAACGATCCCGCAGGGCCTGGATGCGCGGGGCGAATTCGCGCATCTTGGCCATCGAACGATATTGCGCCTCGGATAACTTGAAGAAAGCCAGCTTGATGAGCACCGTCAAGGCGATGATGGCCAGCCCCCAATTGCCGAACAACGCGGCATGCAACCACGACAGCACCCAGAACAGCGGCTTGGCGATGATGGTCAGGAAACCATAATCGACAGCCAGTTCCAGGCCGGGCGCCACATTGGCCAGCACATTCTGTTCCTTTGGCCCCAGGAACAAGCGTGTTTCCAGTGCGCGGGTCTCCCCGGGCGCCAGTTCCACCGTCTCTCCAGTCAGGCCCAATATCACCTGGCCGGCAGGAAGCAGCTTGCTGTAATAATGGCTTTTTGCAGTGGCATCACCCAACAGGGCGCCCAGAAAATAATGATCAGAGAATGCAGCCCAACCGCCGGGTTGGGTCAGATCAATGGGCGTTTCCGTCAGCTTGGCAAACGGGGTCTTCTGGTAGCGGCGGCCATCGTAGTAGGCCGCGCCGGTAAACGTGGTGGGCATCAGGATGTTGCGCTTGGGTGCCGGCGGCGGCAATTGCTGGAGTTGGCTGTACAGATTGCCACGCCAGGGCGTTTCGCTGCGGTTGTCCACGCGAAAATCGACCCGGA
>JBATEM010000467.1:0-2486 GCA_049664005.1 Candidatus Macondimonas sp. | reverse complement strand
CGGTTTCCATCGGCTGGGGCGGATCCAGCAAAGCCAGGGGCGGCAACGGGGAATCGGGCTGGTCCTTGAAGATGGGCACCTGGCGTTCGCGCTCGACGCGATCACTGATCTCCACCGGGCGCGGCGGTGGCTCGATCCGCACACCACCGTCCACCCCACTCCGTGGTCGCGGCGCTCGGGGAGGCCGCTCCTCGGGACGAATCGCAACGGGAACAGGACGGGCGGCGCGGCGTGTCCACCATGCTCCAGGCAGGGCGTGCAGGCGCCGCAACCCCAGCAATGCCAAGCGGCCGGTGCGATCCAGCAACAGCACCCACGACCAATGAGTCGCCAAGGTAATGCCCACCAACATGAGCGGCATCAGAATCAGGGTGGACCCGAGGGGATTGAAAGCCGCCAGGGCGCCCTCCGCGACCTTGTCCCCGATCCAGCCGCCGGCGCCCCGTGGCAGGGCCAGCAGATCCTCACGCAGATGCAGGGCCGCCAGCCCGCTCGCCGGCAGGATGGCCAGCACGCCGCCGAAAATGCGCCAACCCAGTTCGCTCCGGTGGGCTGGAAGCGACTCATGGGGTCGAAACTGGCGCCATCCGGCATAGGCCAGCAAAGGGGACAGGCCGTACGCCAGGTAACCGAAAGCCGTCAACAGGGCATCAGCCAGCCAAGCGCCCAGCACACCCCCCCGATTGCGCACCGGGCCCATATCACCAACCTGACTCCAGCTTGGATCCCCGGCATCGAAGCTGAGCAGCGACACGAGCAGGTACCCCGCCAGCGCAGCGCTCAGCAACAAAATCGCCTCCCGCATGCCGCGCACCGCTGTCACGGCGCGGGAGGAGGGGGATGGGCCGGAAGTTGGCGCTGGTGACAAAGGAATCCTCTCGACGGTTACGCCGGCGCTGGATCGGCTCGCACCCGTTCGTCCACGAGCCTGCCGCCACGGATGCTCAAGGCGGACGCCAGACTGGCCGGTTCTTCCCCCGCCGGCGTCCGGGCCAGTGCGGCCACATGAGGCAACAGGGCCGCAGACAGGGCCTGGGATGCCGTCCGAGGCACGGCGCCGGGCAGGTTGGTGACCCCCAGATGCCAGACGCCATGGCGCAAATAAGCGGGATCATCATACCCACGGGGCGCCATGGTTTCCACGCACCCCCCCTGGTCGATGGAAATATCCACAATCACCGTGCCCGGCTGCATGCGCCGCACCATGGCTTCGGTCACCACCGCCGGGGCACGACGACCAGGCAACAACACCGCCCCCACCACCAGATCGGCGGCCGCAACCGCCTCGGCCAGGGCTTCTCCATAGGGGTAGAGGGTCGCCACGTTGGCCCCCAGCGCCCCTGCGGCGTCCAGCGCCGCCTGTTTCAGGTCGAAGGCCGTCACCTCCGCATCCAACGCCGCCGCGGCACCAATGGCAGCCAGTCCCGCCTGACCACAGCCCACCACCACCACCCGGGCGCGAGGGACGCCGGGCATCTTCCCCAGCAGCACGCCCCGACCGCCATTCACACCCTGCAACCAGCGCGCACCCTGGTGGATCGCCAGTACCCCGGCAATGCGGCTCATGGGCGCGAGCAGCGGAAAATGATCCCCTTCGCTCACCGTCTCGAACGCCCAGGCGTCAAGACCGATGCGGCACAGCGCGTCCAGCAACGCCGGCGCCGCGGCCAGATGGAGGAAGGAAAACAGGCGATGATCCGCGCGCAGCAACGGCCACTCGGGCGGTATCGGTTCCTTCACCTTGACGATCAATTCACCGGCCGCATAAGTCGCCGCCGCATCGGCGGCAATCTCCACGCCAGCCAGGCGGTAAGCCGCATCGGTGTAGCCCGTGGCCGCACCGGCACCGGCCTGCAGGGTGACGGTGTGGCCTGCCCGCACCAGGGCGGCGCAGGCATCGGGGATGAGCGCCACGCGGCCCTCATGGGATTTGATTTCCTTCGGGATGGCAATGTGCATTTCGGAACTCCTGGCAAAACCCGTCCTGTAAGACGGAGCGTACAATTCAAGTCCCCTATCTCAATGCAATGGGCCTTCCATGCTTCAGGACATCCGTGTCCATACCCGGCTCGATGACATCGATCCAGCGCAATGGGATGCCCTGGATCCGAGCGGCTATCCCTTCCTGCGCCATGCCTTCCTGAGCGCCCTGGAGCATACCGGCTGTGTCGGACCCGGCTCAGGCTGGCAAGCCTGCCATCTGGCGGCTTATGCGAACGGCCGTCTGTGCGCCGCCCTGCCGCTCTATCGGAAAGCCCATTCCCTGGGCGAATTTGTTTTCGATTTTGCCTGGGCGGATGCCTACGACCGCCTCGGTTTGAGTTATTACCCCAAACTGGTCAACGCCATCCCTTTCACTCCGGCCGGCGGCCCCCGCGCCCTGCCGACGACGGCTGAAGCCGCGGAACTGCATCTTAGCCTGCTGCGCGCAGCGATAAAGCTGATGGACCGCGACGGTCTGTCTTCATTCCATAGTCTCTTCCCCG
>JBATEM010000466.1:0-3357 GCA_049664005.1 Candidatus Macondimonas sp. | reverse complement strand
CGCCTTCGCCGAGCGCCTGAGCGCCGCCGGCTGGGGCGCCATCACCACCGAGATTGGCGCGCCCGGCCCCTTCTACTTCGCCGAACCCGAGCATCAGCAATACCTGGCGCACAATCCGGGCGGCTATTGCGGCCTGAAGGGAACCGGCGTGAGCTGCGACTGATCCCGACGTGACCGGGAATCACGCCGAAGCATCGGGAACCCGTGAGGGATAGATCCGGCACACCAATCCGTTTGCCTTTTGCGATCGTCGCAAGGCCATGACGGCGCGATCTCGGCCAATCCGGCCCAAGTGAATGCGGGCGGCTTCCAGGCCGATCAACGAGCGCCCCGTCCGCGCCAACGTTTTCCCGCTAGCTCCCTCCCGTTCGTTTCCTGGCACAGGGCTTGCCGGCCTGACGCCCCGCACCTTCGGCGCAGAGCGCGCAATCCGGTATCCTTCCCCGCTGAAACCCGGCTGCACGCCCTGCGAGTGGGCGTGCGCAGCCTTTGCGCCGTCCTCTCGAGGCTTGGATGCCCATGTCGCTGCGTCTTGCTCCCCTGATCTGGCTGGTGGTCGCCGTGCTCGGCGCGTTTACCCTGGGCGGCGTTGCACTGCACCGCGGCGAGCCCATCAATGCCTTGTGGCTGATCGTCGCTGCCGGCTGCGTCTATGCCCTGGCCTACCGTTTCTATGCCGCCTGGATCGCCGCTCGTGTGCTGGTTCTGGACAGTGAGCGCCTGACGCCGGCGGTGCGGCTGGCGAACGGGCGGGATTTCGTCCCCACCCACCGCTGGGTGGTGTTCGGCCACCATTTCGCCGCCATTGCCGGTCCCGGCCCCCTGGTCGGGCCCACCTTGGCGGCACAATTCGGCTATCTGCCCGGAACACTCTGGATCGTGCTCGGCGCGGTGCTCGGTGGCTGCGTGCAGGACATGGTGATCCTGTTCTTCTCGCTGCGGCGCGACGGCCGCAGCCTGGGCCAGATGGCGCGCGACGAGCTGGGCCCCATCGCCGGAAGCGCGGCCTTGATCGGGACCTTCATGATCCTGATCGTGCTGATCTCGGCGCTGGGGCTGACGGTCGTCAACGCCATGAAGCACAGCCCGTGGGCCACCGCCACCGTGGCGGCCACGATCCCCATCGCCATGCTGATCGGCCTCTATATGCATCAACTCCGGCCTGGCCGGGTGTTGGAAGGCAGCCTGATCGGCTTGTCGCTGCTCTTGCTCGCCACCTTCGGCGGCGGCTGGATCGACACCCTGCCGGGCGTGCGCAGCTGGTTTGACTGGGATGGCGCCTCGCTGGCCTGGGCGATCATGCTCTATGGATTCGCGGCGGCCATCTTGCCCGTGTGGCTGCTCCTGGCCCCGCGCGATTATCTCTCCACCTTCCTCAAGCTCGGCACCGTGTTCCTGTTGGCCATTGCCTTGGTCGTGCTCAATCCCGTGCTCAAGATGCCGGCCATCACCCCTTTCGTCGACGGCACTGGGCCCATTTTTGCCGGGCCGGTATTCCCGTTCGTCTTCATCACCATCGCCTGTGGCGCCATCTCGGGCTTTCATGCGCTGGTGGCCTCGGGCACCACCCCCAAGCTGCTGGACAACGAAACCCAGATTCCCATGATCGGCTATGGCAGCATGATCCTGGAATCCTTCGTGGCGCTGATGGCCCTGATTGCCGCCACCATGCTGGACCCGGGGGTGTACTTCGCCATCAACAGCCCGGCCGGTGTCATCGGCACCGATCCGGCGCAAGCCGCCGCGGTCATCACCGGCTGGGGCTATCCGGTGAGCGCCGCGCAAATGGCCGAGCTGGCGCGGGAGATGGGCGAAACCTCGCTGTTTTCCCGCACCGGCGGCGCGCCCTCCCTGGCGGTGGGCATGGCCAGCATCTTCAGCAGCGCCTTTGGGGAACGCCTGCTGGCGGTGTGGTATCACTTCGCCATCATGTTCGAGGCGGTGTTCATCCTGACCACACTGGACGCCGGCACCCGAGTGGGGCGCTTCCTGCTCCAGGATCTGCTGGCTTATGTCTGGGCGCCGCTGGGGCGCACGTCCTGGACGCCGTCGGTGCTGCTCAGCTCGGCCCTGGTGGTGGCCGCCTGGGGCTATTTCCTGCGCATTGGCGTGCTGGATCCCAATGGCGGGGTGAACATCCTCTGGCCATTGTTCGGCATCTCCAACCAGATGCTGGCCGCCATTGCGCTCTCGGTCGCCACCGGCATCCTCGCCAAGTCGGGACGGCTCCGTTACGCCTGGGTGACCGGGCTGCCGCTGGCCTGGCTGGCCTTCGTCACCACCACCGCCGCCGGGTACAAGATCATGAGCCCGGATCCCCGCATCGGCTTTTTCGCCGGCGCGCGCGATCTGGCCGAAAAGCTGGCGATGGGCCTGTTGCCGCCGGAGAAGGCGGCCATCGCGCCACAACTCATCTTCAACCTGCGTGTCGATGGCTGGCTGACACTGTTCTTTGCTGTGCTGCTGTGGATCATCGTGCTGGACATGGCCTACACCGTCGGGCGCGTGGCTCTGGGCCGACCGGTGTCGCCGCTGCGGGAAAGCGATCCCACGCGCCCGATGAACTTTCCAGAGGGGGAACAGGCGTGACCGGCCGGGCCGTCCGCTTGCGCCGAGGGCTGAGCGGCGCCTGGGCGCTGTTGCGGCAGTGGAGTGGGGATGATGCCTATGAACGCTATCTGGCGCACCACCAGCTCGTCCACCCCGACCAGCCGCTCCTGTCACGCCGCGCGTTCATCCGCCGCTACCAGCACGAACGCTTCTCCAGCGGCCCCAATCGCTGCTGTTGAGGTGCTCTGCGCGGGGTTTCAATCGCGCCGCAGGTGGGCGTAGGGCGGCAGGGTCTGGATGCGCGTGTCGTGGCGTGGATGACCCACGGTGAAGTGATACAGGCTCTGCAATCGGCCATCCCGCACACCCAGCAGTTCGTGCAGCGCCTCGTCGAAATAGCAGCCGATTCCGGTGCCGCGCAGCCCGCAGGCCTCGGCGGTGAGATACAGCGTCTGTCCCAGCGCGCCGGCTTCCCAATGCCGCCAGCGATAGCGCCAGGGTTCGGTCTCCATCTCGGGTGTCCATTCGGCGAGCAGGGCAAAAGCCACCGCACCCTGGGCGGCGATGGCCTGATGGCAGGAGATGAGCCCGGCGACGCGGCGAACATCACCGGTGAACAAGCGGTACAGGGCCAGCCCGCCGGCCATCGCGACCTCGGGACAGGCTTCCCACGCGAAGCCCTGATCCAGCGCCCCGAGCAGCAGCGCCCGTGCGTCCGTATGGCGCGGCAGGGCATACAGCCCTGGCGTCATGCCCTCCACCCGGTGGACGAACAGCACCGGATGCACCTTTGGGGATTCAGGCAAC
>JBATEM010000465.1:0-13834 GCA_049664005.1 Candidatus Macondimonas sp. | reverse complement strand
GGTTCGGACTGAGCGACCACATGGCCCCTGGCGCCATCGCGGCGCTGGGCCAATCCGGGGCGGTGGCTTTCCGCGCGCGCTTCTTCGGTCCCACACCGCCGCCAGCATCCCGCTATTGGCGCGCCCTGGTGCTCTGGGATTACGACGGCCAAACCTGGCGCACCCGACAACCCGCCGAAACCAAGCCGACGCCGTTGACCCCTCTTGGCGCGCCACTGAGCTACGAGATCACACTGGAAGCGCAGGGACAACCCTGGCTGCCGCTGCTCGACGTTCCCGCCCGGCTGGAGCGCCCCCAGGCGCGGCTCACGGGACGCGAGGCGATCGAGGGCAAGCCGGTGGAAGAACGCCTGCGTTACGAGGCCAGCTCCTATTTGAACTACCGACTTGCCGCGGAACTCGACCCAGACCTGCGCGAACGCGCCCTGGCACTGCCAGAAAATGGCAATCCCGCGGCACGCGCGCTCGCTGAACAGTGGCGGGCGCGTCTCGCCGATCCGGCGGAGCGATCCCGCGCAGCGCTGACCTTGTTCCGCAAAGCGCCCTTCTACTACACCCTCGACCCGCCGCCCTTGGGCCAAAACGGGATCGACGACTTTCTGTTCAACACCCGGCGCGGGTTTTGTGAACACTATGCGGGCGCCTTTGTGTTCCTGATGCGGGCAGCCGGGGTCCCGGCGCGTGTGGTGACCGGCTACCAGGGCGGCGAGACCAATCCCCTGGGGGATTATCTGATCGTGCGCCAGGCCGATGCCCATGCCTGGGCTGAAATCTGGCTCGCGGACCGAGGATGGGTGCGCATCGATCCCACCGCAGCCGTCGCCCCGGAGCGGATCGAGGATGGCGCAGCCGCAGCGCTGGCGGGTGAACTCTCGGCACCGGTGCGCCTGCTGCGCGCGAGCCAAACGCTGCAACGCCTGCGCCTGAGCTGGGACGCAGTGAACTACCGCTGGAATGACTGGGTGCTGGGTTATGGCCCGGAAAAGCAACGCTCGACGCTGACCCAATTGGGTTTTGAGTCGGTCGAACCGGGACGATTGATGGGGTGGATGACGCTCATCACGGTGGGCATGGGCGCGATGGTGGGACTGTGGATGGGACGACGGCGCGAATACCGCCCAGAGGATGATCCCGTGGCCGCAGGTTTCGCCCGCCTGAGGCGTCGACTGTCGCGGGCGGGTTATCCATCCCAACCGGGGGAGGGGCCGCGGGATTACCTGGCCCGCTGCGCCGCAGCCGAGCCGGCCTGGCATGCCCCACTCGGCGAGCTGGGCGAGCAATACCTGACCTTGCGCTACGGCCCCGAGCCTGCGCCCCAGGCGTTGCCACGATTCAAAAGGACGCTGCGGCGGTTTCATCCCCGCTGGCTGCGCCTGCGCGCGCGCATGTCCCTGTCACCCCGTCAGGCGCCTTTGGCCAACGCACACGCGAGGACAGCAGCGGTCAGCCCGGGCGACGCGGCGCGAACACCACCGCCAGCAGCATCAGACTGATACCGGCGTAGAGAATCTGGCTGGCGCCATGGATCGCGAGAAAGCTGATGCGTGCATCCGGCCCCAGGGATTTGAAATGCGCCATGAGGGGCTGGAGTGCCAATGCTTGAAGTGTCACGCTGGCCAGGGCCGCATACAGAAAAAAAAGCGGCCAGCGTGACGTCACCGTCGGCATTTTCCACAGGGTCAGCAGCAGGACGGGAATCCCGCTCAGGAAAACCATGCGAAACAATTCTCCCGCCAGCGCGCCGGCCAGCACCGGATCCGGCAGGCGCGCGAACAGCAGCGGCGCGACGCCATAACCCACCGTCAGCTGCGCGCCCAACCACAGGGCCAGCAGATGGCAAGCAGGGCTGTCTCGCCGCGCCGTCACAGATAGCGGACCTTGACAATCTCCAGACTGCGGCTGCCCGCGGGGATTTCCACGACAACGACATCCCCTTCCCGCTTCCCCACCAGCGCGCGGGCGATGGGGGAATTGATGGACAGCAGTCCCGCCTTGATGTCGGCTTCATCCTGACCAACGATGCGGTAGCTCAGTTCTTCGCCGGTATCCTCATCCATCAGGTCGACGGTGGCACCGAACACCACCCGATCCGATGGCTCCAGCGCCAGCACATCAATCACCTGGGCATTCGAGAGTCTGGCCTCGATCTCGGCGATGCGCCCTTCGATGAAGCCCTGCTGCTCACGGGCCGCATGATATTCGGCGTTTTCCTTGAGGTCCCCGTGGGCACGGGCCTCGGCAATGGCGGCAATGATGCGAGGCCGATCCTCTTTTTTCAGGCGCGCAAGTTCCTCGCGCAACAATTCGGCGCCGCGTACGGTGATGGGAATCCGTGTCATGGCTTGAGCTCCTTGTGCAGATCCTGTAACCGGTGCACCTCCACATTATCCAGATAATCCAGTGCCCGACAGCTCGCTCGCGCCCCGGCCAGGGTGGTGTAGTAGGTGACCTTGTGCTGCAGCGCGGCGCGCCGGATGGACAGGGACTCGGCAATCGCTTTCTTGCCTTCGGTGGTGTTGACGATCAGGTCAACGGC
Organism: Candidatus Macondimonas sp.; assembly: GCA_049664005.1. GTDB lineage: Bacteria > Pseudomonadota > Gammaproteobacteria > UBA5335 > UBA5335 > Macondimonas. Next base: position 11,298 of record JBATEM010000465.1, on the reverse strand, counting down.
TTCGTTCTTGATCATGTCCACCACATGCGGGCGCCCTTCGGTCACCTTGTTGACCTGCTGGCAGGCCATGCCAGCGGATTCCAAAACGGCTGCCGTGCCCCGGGTCGCCACGATCTCAAAGCCGCGCTCCAGCAGGATGCGAGCCAGCGCCACGGCCGCCGGCTTGTCCGCGTCACGCACACTGAGGAACACCCGCCCGCCCCGTTTCAGCACCACGCCTGCACCGAGCTGGGCCTTGGCAAACGCTTCCCCGAAAGAGCGGCCCACGCCCATGACCTCCCCCGTCGACTTCATCTCCGGTCCCAGGATGGGGTCCACGCCGGGAAACTTGATGAAAGGAAACACCGATTCCTTCACCGCGAAATAGGATTTCGGTGTCACGCTGCCGGTAATTCCCTGTTCCGCCAGGGAGCGGCCCGCCATGCAGCGCGCGGCGACCTTGGCCCACGGCACCCCCGTTGCCTTGGAAACAAACGGCACGGTGCGCGAGGCGCGCGGGTTGACTTCCAGCACATAGACCTGGCCGTCCTTGATGGCGAACTGGGTATTCATCAGCCCCACCACACCGAGCCCATGGGCCATGACGCGCACCTGTTCGCGCATCTGCGCCTGGAGATCGTCGCTGAGGCTGAAGGGCGGCAGGGAGCAGGCAGAATCGCCGGAATGCACCCCGGCCTGTTCGATGTGCTCCATGATTCCGGCCACCAGCACCTGCTCACCGTCACAGATCGCGTCCACGTCGACTTCCAGCGCATCGTCCAGAAAGCGATCCAGCAGCACCGGACAATCATGGGAGACCTGCACCGCCTGGGTCATGTAGCGTTCCAGGTCGCCCTCGTCATAGACGATCTCCATCGCCCGCCCGCCCAACACATAGGACGGTCGCACCAGCAGGGGAAAGCCGAGATCCTGTGCCAGGCGCAGCGCCTCGGCGGCACTGCGGGCCGTGCGGTTGGGCGGCTGGTTCAGCTTCAACCGGTGCAGCAGCCCCTGAAAGCGTTCGCGATCCTCGGCCAGATCGATGGAATCGGGGCTGGTACCGATAATGGGTGCCCCGGCCGCCTCCAGGGCGCGCGCCAGCTTCAAGGGGGTTTGACCGCCGTACTGGACGATCACGCCCTTGGGGTTTTCCTTGGCGAGGATCTCCAGCACATCTTCCAGCGTCAGCGGCTCGAAATAGAGCCGGTCGGAGGTGTCGTAGTCGGTGGACACCGTCTCCGGATTGCAGTTGACCATGATGGTCTCGTAGCCATCCTCGCGTAGCGCGAGCGCCGCGTGGACGCAGCAGTAGTCGAATTCGATGCCCTGGCCGATGCGGTTGGGGCCGCCGCCCAGCACCATGATCTTCTCCCGCGTCGTGGGCGCCGCCTCGCATTCCTCATCGTAAGTGGAATAGAGGTAGGCCGTCGCCGACTCGAACTCGGCGGCGCAGGAATCGACGCGCTTGTAGACCGGGCGGATGCCCCAGCCATGACGCAGGGCGCGGATCTCGCCCTCATCGGTGGCGAGCAGCGTGGCCAAACGGCGGTCGGAGAATCCCTTGCGCTTGAGCGCGCGCAACCGGGTGGCGTCCAGGTTTGCCAGGCCACCCTCGCGCACCTGAGCTTCCTCATGCACCAGGTCCTCGATCTGCACCAGAAACCAGGGATCGATCGCTGTCAGATCGAACACCTGCTGACGATCCAGCCCGGCGCGGAAGGCATCCGCCACATACCACAGCCGCTCGCCACGAGGGGCACTCAGTTCCTGGCGCAAGCGCGCCCACGCCTCCTCGGTCTGGGGCAGCGGCATGCGCTCGGTGAGTCCGTCCACGCCGGTCTCCAATCCGCGCAGGGCTTTTTGCAGCGATTCCTGGAAATTGCGGCCAATGGCCATCACCTCGCCCACTGATTTCATCTGGGTGGTGAGTTGATCGTCCGCCTGGGGGAATTTCTCGAAGGTGAACCGCGGCACCTTGGTGACCACATAATCGATGGTCGGCTCGAAGGACGCCGGGGTTGCGCCGCCGGTGATGTCGTTCTTCATCTCATCCAGGGTGTAGCCCACCGCCAGCTTGGCGGCCACCTTGGCGATGGGGAAGCCGGTGGCCTTGGAGGCCAGCGCCGAGGAGCGGGAGACCCGCGGGTTCATCTCGATCACCACCATGCGGCCATCCGCCGGATTGATGGCGAACTGGACATTGGAGCCCCCGGTGTCCACGCCGATCTTGCGCAGCACGGCGATGGAGGCATCGCGCATGCGCTGGTATTCCTTGTCGGTCAGGGTCTGCGCTGGGGCTACCGTAATGGAGTCGCCCGTATGCACGCCCATGGGATCCAGGTTTTCAATGGAGCAGACGATGATGCAGTTGTCCGCCTGGTCCCGGACCACTTCCATCTCGAACTCTTTCCAGCCCAGGGCGGACTCCTCCAGCAGCACCTCGGTGGTGGGGGACAGATCCAGGCCATGCTCGACGATGGCGAGGAATTCCTCGCGGTTGTAGGCAATGCCGCCACCGGATCCGCCCATGGTGAAGGACGGGCGGATGATGGTGGGATAACCCACCTCGGGCTGCTGGGCCAGCGCTTCTTCCACGGAATGCACCACCACCGAATGCGGCGTGGCCAGGCCGATTTCCGTCATGGCGCGCCGGAACAGGTTGCGGTCTTCGGCCATGTGGATGGCCTCCTGGCTTGCGCCGATGAGCTGGACACCGAATTGCGCGAGGACGCCCTCGCGCACCAGGTCCAGCGCACAATTCAGCGCCACCTGGCCGCCCATGGTGGGCAGCACGGCATCGGGACGCTCCGCCTCGATGATGCGCGCCACCGTGGCCCAGTGGATGGGCTCGATGTAGACGGCGTCGGCCATCTCCGGATCGGTCATGATGGTCGCCGGGTTGGAGTTGACCAGGATGACCCGATAACCCTCCTCGCGCAGGGCCTTGCAGGCCTGGGCGCCGGAGTAATCGAACTCGCAGGCCTGGCCGATGACGATGGGGCCGGCGCCCAGGATAAGGATGCTGGAAAGATCGGTACGTTTGGGCATGCAAAAACCTGTCAGTCAGGCGGATGGCGGCAAGGGGCTCACGCCGCCCGCTGGCGCTCCATCATCTCGGTGAAACGGGCGAAAAGAGGCCGCAGGTCGTGGGGTCCCGGGCTGGCTTCCGGGTGGCCCTGGAAACCGAAGGCCGGCCGATCGGTGCGCATCACCCCCTGCAGCGTGCCGTCGAACAGCGAGCGGTGGGTGGCGCGCAACTGATCCGGCAGGCTGCCTTCATCCAGCGCAAAGCCGTGATTCTGGCTGGTGATCAACACCCGGCGGCTGTCCAGGTCCATCACGGGGTGGTTGGCGCCGTGGTGGCCAAATTTCATCTTGACCGTGCGCGCCCCGCTGGCCAGCCCCAGCAACTGATGGCCCAGGCAGATTCCGAACAAGGGGACACCGCGCTCCAGGAAAGTCCGGATCGCCGCGATGGCGTAGTCGCAGGGTTCCGGATCGCCCGGCCCATTGGACAGGAAGATCCCATCCGGCGCCATGGCCAGCACCTCGGCGGCGGTGGTGGTGGCCGGCACCACCGTGACCCGACACCCTGCGTCCACCAGCAAGCGCAGGATGTTGCGCTTGATGCCGAAATCGTAGGCCACCACATGGAAGCGGCCCGATGCCGGCGCCTCGCGGTCGGCATCGAACAACGCTGTCGGTTCTTCCCAGATATAGGCAGCGGACGCACTGACCTCGCGGGCCAGATCCAGCCCCAACAGGCCTGGAAAGGCCAGCGCAGCTTCCCGTCCCAGCTCAGGGGCGCGCTGTGGATCGGCCTGTCCTGCCACGATCGCCCCCCGCAAGGCGCCTTTCTGGCGCAACAGCCGGGTGAGGCGGCGCGTGTCGACCTCGGCAATGGCAACGATGCCCTGGGCCTGGAGGTACGTTTCCAGGCTTTGCTCAGCCCGCCAGTTGCTGACCACCTGGGATGCGTCCCGGATGATCAGACCTGCGACCTTCACGCCATCGGACTCGGCATCGGCCGCATTCACGCCGACGTTGCCGATGTGGGGATAGGTCAGCGTCACCAGTTGGCGATGATAGGAGGGATCGGTCAGTACTTCCTGATAGCCGGTCATGGCGGTATTGAACACCACCTCCCCGGCGCTTACGCCGGCAACCCCCAGGGAACGGCCGGAAAACACACTGCCATCTTCAAGAACGAGCAGGGCGGGTACAGACAAGGGGCCACCTCCGGCATGGGCGTGCGAAAACGGAACGGGATTTGCGTCCCGCCCGGAAAATCCATTGCATCCGAAACAGCGATCACGCCCCCGGGAAGAGACGCTGACTCAACGGCCACCCCGACGCCGGGGTGCCGAGGCAAATGCCCAGCGAGTGCATTCAAACCGCTCTGATTTTAAGGGTCTCGGCCCTGGATGTCCATGCGAGGGTCATCACAGACCCAACACATCCGCCATGTCATAGAGCCCCGGCGGGCGCGCGGCCAGCCACGCAGCGGCGCGCAGGGCGCCTTGCGCAAAGTTTTCCCGGCTGGTCGCGCGGTGGGTGATTTCCAGCCGTTCACCCTCGCCGGCAAACAGCACCGTGTGGTCGCCAACGATGTCACCCGCGCGAATGGTCTCGAAACCGATCGTGCGCCGCTCACGCGCACCGGTCTGACCTTCACGGCCATACACCGCGCAGGTTTTCAGGTCGCGCCCCAGGGTGCTGGCAATCACCTCGCCCATACGCAGCGCAGTACCCGAGGGGGCATCGACCTTGTGGCGGTGGTGGGCTTCGATGATCTCGATGTCCACCGTATCGCCCAACACCCGCGCCGCCATTTCCAGCAGCTTGAGGGTCAGGTTGACCCCGACGCTCATGTTGGGGGAGAGCACGATCGGAATGTCGCGCGCCGCGGCCGCCACGGTGGCCCGCTGGGCGGCATCCAGCCCAGTGGTCCCGATCACCATGGCCTTGCCATGCTGGCGGCAGAGTGCCAGATGGGCCAGGGTGGGCTCGGGTCGGGTGAACTCGATCAACACCGCGAAACGCTCTAACTGGACGGCCAAGTCATCGATCAGCGGCAAGCCCAGCGGTCCGCATCCAGCCAGAATGCCGGCGTCCTGACTCAAGGCAGGATGCGCTGGGGCTTCCAGCGCCACGGTGATGGCCAGGTCGCTGCGTCCCTGGGCCGCTGCCATCAATGCCCGACCCATCCGGCCCGCGGCCCCTGCAATCGCCACCTGCGCCATTTGCCGCTCCATGTTCCCCGGCCGGGAGTTCAAGACGTGAATCGATCAAAGAAGCCTTTCACCCCATCCAGCCAGCCGCTGGTAGTCGGGCTGTGGCGGCGTTCACCCGCGCCGATCAGGGTCGCGAAGCGTTCCAGCAGCTCGCGTTGCTCCGCCGTCAGGTTGACCGGCGTCTCCACCTGCACACGGCACAAGAGATCGCCGGTCTCGGCGCCGCGCAGGCCCGGCATGCCCTTGGCGCGCAGGCGGAATACCTTGCCGGTCTGGGTGCCCGCGGGGACCTTCAGATTGACTTGGCCATCCAGCGTGGGCACCTCGATTTCCCCGCCCAGCGCAACGGTGGTGAAGCTCACCGGCATCTCGCACAAGAGATCCTTGCCCTCGCGGTGGAAAATGGCATGGTCGCGCACCTGGATCTGGACATACAGATCCCCCGCCGGACCGCCCCCCTGGCCCGGCTCGCCTTCGCTGCTCAGGCGGATGCGATCGCCGGTATCGACCCCCGGCGGGATCTTCACCGACAGGGTCTTGTCCTGCCGGACGCGCCCTGCGCCACTGCACACCTTGCACGGGGATTCGACAACGGTGCCGCGACCACGGCAACGCGGACAGGTCTGTTGCAGGGAGAAAAACCCCTGCTGCACCCGCACCTGCCCCTGTCCGGCGCAGGTGGAACAGGTTATGGGCTGGGTGCCGGGTTCGGCGCCATTGCCGCCGCAGGCGGTACAGGTCTCATGCCCCGGCACCTCGATTTCGACCGTGGTGCCGCGCGCAGCCTGCTCCAGGTCAATCTCCACCAGCGTGCGCAAGTCGGCGCCGCGATAGCTGCCGCCCGATCGCCCACCCCGGCGACCGCCACCGAAGACCTCGCTGAACACGTTACCGAAGATGTCCCCGAAGGCCTCGGCAAAATCGCCCTGCCCGAAGCCGCCCCCGGCACCGCCGCCCGGCCCATTCACGCCGGCATGACCGAAGCGGTCATACAGGGCGCGCTTTTCCGGATTTGAAAGCACTTCCCAGGCTTCAGCAATTTCCTTGAACTGCCCCTCGGCCGCCTTGTCGCCGGGATTGCGGTCGGGATGGTATTTCATGGCCAGACGCCGGTAGGCCTTCTTCAGTTCGGCCTCATCGGCGTCCCGCGCCACCCCCAGAGTCTCGTAATAATCCGCTTTCGCCATGCTTGCGCCTTCGTGCATTAATCGGCAGTGCGCGCCGCCCTGCCCAGTCTCAATTCGCCAACGCGCCCGGGGACGATCGGTATCACCCCCGGGCGCGTTGTAGTCGCATCAAGCGGACTTGTCGTCCTTCACCTCGTGAAACTCGGCATCCACCACATCGGCATCACCTGTGGCGGCGCTCGCTCCTTCGGTCCGCGCCTGATCCGCCGCTGCAGCCCGCTGCGCCAAAGTCGCGGAAACTTCCGCCAGCGCCTGGGTGGACTGCTCAATCAGCGCCTTGTCCTCGCCCTGAATAGCCTCACGCACGGCCGTCAAAGCCGCCTCGATCCGGCCTTTCTCCTCGGCTTCCACTTGGTCGCCCAGATCGCGCAGGGACTTTTCCACCCCATAGGCCAGGCTGTCGGCCTGGTTGCGCGCCGTAACCAGCTCATGGAACTTGCGATCCTCCTCGGCGTGGGCTTCGGCATCCTTCACCATGCGCTGAATCTCTTCCTCGGTCAGCCCGGAGCTGGCCTTGATGGTGATGTTGGCTTCCTTGCCGGTGTTCTTGTCCTTGGCCGAGACATGCAGGATGCCGTTGGCGTCGATGTCGAAAGCGACCTCGATCTGCGGCATGCCGCGCGGCGCCTGCGCAATGCCTTCCAGGTTGAACTGGCCCAGTGACTTGTTCTGGCGCGCCATTTCGCGCTCGCCCTGCAGAACATGGATGGTCACTGCGGACTGGTTATCCTCGGCGGTGGAAAACACTTGCGACGCCTTGGTGGGAATCGTCGTGTTGCGCTTGATCAAGGATGTCATCACCCCACCCATGGTCTCGATGCCCAGGGTGAGTGGCGTCACGTCCAGCAACAACACATCGCGCACATCACCGGCCAGCACGCCGGCCTGGATGGCGGCACCGATGGCCACTGCCTCGTCGGGATTCACGTCCCGGCGCGGTTCCTTGCCGAAGAAGCTCTTGACCGCGTCCTGCACCCGCGGCATGCGTGTCTGGCCGCCCACCAGGATGATCTCGTTGATGTCGGCAGCTTTCAGACCCGCATCTTTCAGGGCCAAACGGCACGGCTCGATGGTGCGCTCGATGAGATCTTCCACCAGGGCTTCGAGCTTGGCGCGCGTCAGCTTCAGATTGAGATGCTTGGGACCGCTGGCGTCCGCCGTGACATAGGGCAGGTTGAGTTCGGTCTGCTGGCCCGAGGACAGCTCGATCTTGGCCTTCTCCGCCGCCTCTTTCAGGCGCTGCATGGCCAGGGGATCCTTGCGCAGGTCCATACCGTTTTCTTTCTGGAACTCGCCGGCCAGGTAATCGATGATGCGCAGGTCGAAATCCTCCCCGCCCAGGAAGGTGTCCCCGTTGGTGGCCAGCACCTCGAACTGGTGCTCGCCCTCGACCTCTGCGATCTCGATGACCGAGACATCAAAGGTGCCGCCGCCCAGATCGTAGACCACGATCTTGCTGTCGCCGCGTTGCTTGTCCATGCCATAGGCAAGCGCCGCCGCGGTTGGCTCGTTGATGATGCGCTTGACCTCCAGCCCGGCGATGCGACCGGCATCCTTGGTGGCCTGGCGCTGGGCGTCGTTGAAATAGGCCGGCACGGTGATCACCGCCTCGGTGACGGTTTCGCCTAGGTAATCCTCGGCGGTCTTCTTCATCTTGCGCAGCACCTGCGCGGAGACTTCCTGTGGCGACATCTTGCGGCCACTGGCCTCGACCCAGGCATCCCCGTTATCGGCGCCCACGATCTTGAAGGTCGCCAGATGCAGGTCTTTCTGCACGACTGCATCGCTGAACTTGCGGCCGATCAGGCGCTTGACTGCATGCAGCGTGTTCTGCGGATTGGTGACGGCCTGGCGCTTGGCGGCCTGCCCGACCAGGATTTCACCGTCCTTGGTGTAGGCGACGATGGAAGGCGTGGTGCGAGCGCCTTCGCTGTTTTCCAGCACCTTGGGCTTGCCGCCCTCCAGCACCGCCACGCAGGAGTTGGTGGTGCCCAAGTCAATGCCGATGATCTTGCCCATGGTTTAGCTACTCCAAAAAAACGGAAATTGCGTTCTCCCCAAGATGGGGACGAGAGGAATCGGTTTCAATGCCCCGGCGCGTCAGCCGCCCGGAGCGCGCGCCACGACCACCATGGCGGGCCGGATCAGCCGATCGCTCAGGGCATAGCCCTTTTGCATGACGTGCAGTATCGTGTTTTCCGGCGCCGCGGCGGATTCCTGCATGGAAACTGCCGCATGCCACTGGGGATCAAAAACCTCCCCTTGCGGCGCGATTTCGCGCACGCCGAATTTTTCCAGCGCCGCGCCCAGCATGCGGAGCGTCAGCTCCATGCCCTCGCGCAGGGCCTGGGGTCCGGACTGCTCCGTGCCGGAGGCGGCCAAGCCCAGTTCCAGGCTGTCCTTGACCGGCAGCAGCTCGTTCACGAAGCGCTCCAGGCCATACTTGTGGGCATTTTCCAGTTCCCGCGCCATCCGGCGCTGCTGGTTTTCCAGATCGGCCCGGGCACGCAGGTAAAGCTCCCAGTGCTCGCCGGCCTTCTGCTCGGCTTGGGCGAGGCGCGTCTGGAGATCATCGCCGCCAGCGCTTCCAGTGTCCGTGGCCGCGCCGTCTTGCGGGGACAAATCGTTGTTCATATCGGATGGGTTCATGAGACCGCTCCCTCGCCGGATGCCAAAAATACAAAAAGGCGCCGCGCGCCCTAGCATGGCGTCACCGCGGCCCTATGATGGGGATCAATTGGATAAATTCAAGGCACTGCCAAGCAGCCGCGCGGTGATGTCGACGATGGGGATGACGCGCTGATAGGCCATACGGGTCGGCCCAATCACCGCCAACACCCCCACCACCTGACCGTTGACCCGATAGGGCGCCGTCACCACGCTGCAGTCATCCAGCACGCGATAGCCCGATTCCTCGCCGATGAAGATCTGTGCGCCCTCTCCCTGTAGCGCCTGATCGAGCAGGTGCAACATCTCGCGCTTGGCGGTGAAGGCATCAAACAGCGCCCGGAGCTTCTCCACATGGGAAAGCTCCTTGAAATCCATCAGGTTGGACTGACCGGCAATGACGTAATCAGCCTCTTCGGGGGCGTCGAACACCACGCTGGCCAGTTCGACCGCAGCGCGCATCAGCTCATCCATGTCCGCCCGGGTGCGCTGCATTTCCTCGACGATGGCATCGCGGACCTGCTGGATGCCTTTCCCCACGAACAGGGTATTGAGGTAGTTGGAGGCCTGCTGCAATTCCGAGGCGCTGAAGGGACGTTCCACCTTGAGGATACGGTTTTGCACCTCCTGACCCTCGAAGACCAGCACAGCGAGGACCTGATGCCCGGACAGCGGCAGGAATTCGATATGGCGCAAACCCAGTTGCTCGCGGCGCGGCAAGGTGACCACGCCCGCCATGCGGGTAATGCCGGAGAGCAGGCGGGACGCGGTATCTATGACCTGCTGGCGAGTCGCGGTCTCGTCGGCCACGAACCCCTGCTCGAGCAGGGCCAACTGCGCGGACTCCAGCGGCTGGACCGTCAGCAGGCTATCGACAAACAAACGATAGCCGCGCACCGTGGGCACGCGGCCGGCAGAGGCATGCGGAGACTGCAAAAACCCCTGTTCTTCCAGATCGAGCAGGGCATTGCGAATCGACGCGGGACTGAGATCCAAACCGCTTTCCCGGGCAATGGTACGCGACCCGACCGGCTCACCTTCACGGATGAAGCGGTCGATCAGGGTTTTCAGAATGATCTGGGCCCGTTCGCCCAGGGCATGCGGTGTTGTCGTTGACATCATCCTCACCCAGAATGGCTCTGTCCAAGATCGCTTGGCACTCAGCCCAATGGAGTGCCAATCGTCACCATAGCAACGGCCGGCAAACAGTGTCAACGACTTGTCACACACTGTCCGGCCTTGAAAAGACAAGGCTAGCCATATGCCCAAATCGCCACCGCGCTTCGCGACCATCGGCCTGATCGGCAACCCCGCCAACGCCCAACTGGCGGCGACCCTGGCGCCACTGGCGGCCTACCTGCTGCGACGCGGCTGCCGCATCCTGCTCGACGAACGCTGCCAGGCGGCCAGTCCCGATCCTACGCTACCGCTGCTCGCGCGCAGCGACATCGCCCGGCAGGTGGATCTCGTCATCGTGATCGGTGGCGACGGCACGTTTCTGGATGCGGCGCGGGCGGTGGGTCCCGAGCAGGTGCCGCTGGTGGGCATCAACCTGGGTCGCTTGGGTTTCATGGTGGACATTCCACCCGCCCAGATGGAGCTGGCGCTGGACACCATCCTGGCCGGCGATTACCAGACCGACCAGCGCTTCCTGCTGGAGGGCACCGCGCTACGCGAGGATACCGTCCTGCACCGGGATACGGCGCTCAACGATGTCGTCATCAACAAGCACCACGTCGCGCGCATGATCGAATTCGACACATACATCGATGGCCGTTATGTCAACAACCACCGTGCCGACGGGCTGATCGTGGCGACGCCAACCGGCTCCACGGCCTATGCACTCTCGGGCGGCGGCCCAGTGATGCACCCGCAGCTCCAGGCCATCACCCTGGTGCCGATCTGCCCTCACGCCCTGGCAGATCGGCCCTTGGTGGTGAATGCCGCGGTGGAAATCGAGATTCGCATTGCGGCGCGCAACACCAATCCCGTGCAGGTCACCTGGGATGGGCAGAGCAGCGTCGAGCTGCGCAACGGGGACCGCGTGCGCATCCGCCGCAGCGATTTCGCGCTGACCTTGATCCACCCCAGCAACCATGATTACTTCCGGATCCTGCGCAGCAAGCTGCGCTGGGGCAGCCAACCGATCCCCTGAGGCCCGCGCGGCATGCTGACACGCCTGGAAATCCGCAACTACACGCTCATCGACCACCTCGAACTGGATTTCGGGG
>JBATEM010000464.1:0-6106 GCA_049664005.1 Candidatus Macondimonas sp. | reverse complement strand
GGTTGAGGCGCCGGCGCCAGTCCCGACGGTGGGCTGGCTGGGACGCATCCGCGCCGGATTGAGCAAGACGCGGGCCGGGCTGGCCGACGGCCTGGGCACCCTGTTCCTGGGCGGGAAGCGCCTGGACGACACGCTGCTGGAAGAGCTGGAAACCCGCCTGCTCGTCGCCGATGTGGGCCTGGATGCCACCCGCCGCATTCTGGACGGGCTGACGCAAAAGCTGGGACGCAAGGAACTGCTGACGCCGGCGGTGGTGATGAACACCCTGGCTGCGGACATGACGGCGCTGCTTGCGCCGTGCGAGCAGCCGCTGCGGATTCCCGGTGACGTCAAGCCGTTCGTCATCCTGGTGGTCGGCATCAATGGGGCCGGCAAGACCACCACCATCGGCAAACTGGCGCATCGGCTCAAGACGGAAGGCCGCAGCGTGCTGCTCGCCGCCGGCGATACCTTCCGCGCTGCGGCGGTGGAGCAGTTGCAGACCTGGGGGGCGCGCAACGATGTTCCGGTCGTGGCCCAGCACACCGGCGCCGACAGTGCTTCGGTGATCTACGATGCCGTAGCGGCCGGCCAGGCACGCGGGATGGACGTGGTGATCGCCGATACGGCGGGCCGCCTGCACACCCAGTCCAACCTGATGCAGGAGCTGGCCAAGATCAAGCGCGTGCTGGCCAAGCTGGATCCCGCTGCGCCGCACGAGGTGTTGCTGGTGGTGGACGGAGGCACCGGCCAGAATGCGCTCAACCAGGCCCAGCAATTCCACCAGGCCGTGGGACTCACCGGCGTGGCGATCACCAAGCTGGACGGCACGGCCAAGGGCGGCATGCTGTTTGCCATCGCCCAGAAACTGGGTGTGCCGATTCGCTTCATTGGCGTCGGGGAAGCGATCGAGGATTTGCAGCCCTTCGTGGCCCATGATTTCGTCGCCGCCCTGTTGGGTCTCGACGCTGCGGATGGGCGGGCTTGAATGGCGGGTGATCCAGACGCGCCAACTGCTGCAAGTCCCATCGTTCGCTTCGTGTCGGTCAGCAAGCGCTATGACCATGGCGGCGAGGCACTGAAGGACGTGAACTTTGCCTTGCCACGCGGACAAATGGCATTTCTGACCGGCCGCTCGGGGGCTGGCAAAAGTACCTTGTTGCGACTCATTGCCCTGCTGGAGCGACCCAGCAGGGGCCAGGTCCAGGTCTGTGGCGCCCAGTTGGCGCAGTTGGCGCGCCGGCAGATTCCCTATCACCGCCGCCGGGTGGGCCTGATCTTCCAGGATCACCGCCTGCTGGCCGATCGCACGGTATTCGAGAACGTGGCGCTGCCGCTGATCATCGCCGGTCGCCCGGCGGGCGAGGAAATGGCCCGGCGGGTGCGCGCGGCGCTCGATCAGGTGAGTTTGCTGCATCGCGAAACCGCCTGTCCGCCGACGCTTTCCGGCGGTGAACAGCAACGGGTGGGCATCGCCCGCGCCATTGTCGGCAGGCCCGAACTCTTGCTGGCCGATGAACCCACCGGAAACCTGGACCCCGCCTTGTCCCGCGACATCATGGATCTGTTCCGTCGACTCAATGCGGCGGGCACCAGCGTGCTGGTGGCCTCCCATGATCTGACCCTGATCCGCAGTCTGGGCAAACCCATGCTGGTCCTGGAAGACGGCGAACTGAGCCATGTCGATGAAGCGCTCAAACCAGTCGGTTAATCGGCGCCACCCGCGCCGGCCGGTCAAGCCGCCGGTACAGGCCGCGCCGGCGACTCGGGCGGAACGATCGTCTCTGCGTCGGCGCTTGCGGGCCTACGGCGATATCCATCTGCAGACCGCTCGGGAAACCCTGCAGCGTCTGGTTCGTTTACGTCATGTCAGCCTGCTCACCTCGGTGGTCATCGGCCTGACTCTGGCCTTGCCGGCGGGTCTGTACGTGCTGGCCGACAACGTCCAAACCCTGCTACCCGACTGGCGCGCGGATGCCCAGCTCTCGGTGTTCTTCAAGCCCGGCACCGATCTGGAGCGGGCGCGGGATCGGTTGCGGGAATGGGAGCGTCGACCGGAGTTGATTCGGGCGGAGCTGATTACCCCGGATGAGGCCTTGGCCCAGATGCGTCAGTTGCTGGGATTTGATGCCGCCATCGCGGCGCTGGGGGAAAACCCCTTGCCGCCCGTGGTGGTGCTCTGGCCGAAGCTGGATCGGGAGCTGCAGCCGCTGGTGGCGGAGTTGCAGCGCGTGGCCGAGGTGGACAGGGTGCAACTGGACCGGGAGTGGCTGGAGCGTCTGTTGACGCTGGGTGTCCTGGTCGGCCGGCTGGCCCGTCTGGTGGGGATATTGTTTGCGGTGGCGGTGCTGGTGGTCGTGGGCAACACCATCCGCATGGAGGTCCAGAACCGGCGCAGCGAGATCGAGATCATCAAACTGGTGGGCGGGACCGACCGCTTCATCCAGCGGCCTTTCCTCTATGCCGGCATCTGGTATGGCTTGTCCGGAGCACTGCTCGCCTGGCTCATCGTCCAGCTCAGTGTGTGGGTGATGAGCGGCCCCGTCGGGCGTCTGGCGGCGCTATATCAAAGCGAGGCCCGGCTGCATGGGTTGGACTTCGGCCAATTCGTGTTTCTGATTCTGGCGGGCGTCGGCCTCGGCGGGATGGGCGCGTACTGGGCAGTGCGCAGGCAGATCCGGGAGATCGAGCCTCCTTGAGACAATGGCCTCAGAGTTTGCGCAGCCCCTTGGCGCCGACCAGCAGGACCTCATCGGCGGGCCGCAGGGCGAACAGCCCCACCGTGACGATGCCGGGGATGTTGTTGAGGTCCTTTTCCCAGGCCACCGCATCGTCGATGCGCAAGCCGCTCACATCCAGAATCAGATTGCCGTTGTCGGTGACCACGTTTTCCCGCCACGCCGGGCGGCCGCCGCGCTTGACCAGTTGGCGGGCAACAAAGCTGCGGGCCATGGGGATGACCTCGATGGGCAGGGGGAAATGGCCCAGGCGGTCGACCAGCTTGCTGTCATCGGCGATGCACAGGAAGCGGCGGCTGGCCGCAGCGATGATCTTCTCCCGCGTCAGGGCCGCCCCCCCGCCCTTGATGAGGTGGCGCTTGGCATCGATTTCATCGGCGCCGTCCACATAGAGCGGGATTTCATCGGCCTGGTTCAGGTCGATCACCTCGAACCCCCGTGCCAGCAGCCGTTGGGCGCTGGCCTCGGACGCGGCGACTGCGGCGCGGATACGCACCCGACGAGCGGCCAGGGCGTCAATGAAAGCATTGACCGTGCTGCCACTGCCCACCCCGAGGGTAATGCCCTCGGGAACCTGTTCGGCAGCAGCATGAGCGACTTGCTGTTTGTAGGGGTCCACCGCCATGGGAGCCTCGCGCTTGTAAGAGCCAATGGCGCATTCTAGCGCCTGGCGAGCGGTCAGGGCGAAAGCAGATGAAAGCGGATGATTCAGAACAGCAGTAAAGACAGCAAGCCAATGCTGGCCGCAAGGCCCCCAAGTCCAAAGCCCCAGATCAGCCCCCGCCGACGCTGCTGGGCGCGTGCGCGCAGGAAGTCCAGTACCGCCTGGAATCGCACGTCCACGACCGCATAGCCGCCAATGGCGCCATCGGGGCGCAGCCAGGGGCGGGCGGCGGAAATGCAATAGTCGCAGGTGGCCATGGAGATGTAGGGTTCGGTGATGACCAGGTCTGCCTGGGCCTTGGCCTGTTGATAATAAGGCCGGGTGCTGCGGTCCTTGCCGCGCTGATTGGCGACTTTGTTGACCGTGAGGGTGCGGTTGACCGAGATGTTTTCGCTGCGTTGGATGCCGTTTTCGTCCAGCGTGTAGAGCAGCTCGACGAAGGGATAGCGGGCGACCAGATCACGCATGGTCTGGATCAGGGCTTCGTCGTCGTCCTGCAGGCTGTTTCCCAGCTTTTGCAGGGGTTCCATGATCGCCGCCATGAGCGTGCGGATCGGTTCAAGATGTTCTTCGTAAAGGCGCACGGTTTCGCGTTTTTCGCCGATGTGAACCGGCACTTCACCGCTGAGCTTCAACAAAAACTGGTTCAGGCTCGCCGATTGCAGGCGGATGATCATGGGCTCCTCCCGAGTTCGTGGCCGCGTCGAACGACCCTGCGGATTTCGAAAGCAACTATTGCGCCGAAAGCAACGTGTAATTTATTCAATTGCTTGCGTTCTTTTTCCGGCTTGTTCTGCGTCATCGCGGCGCACATTCTACGCCCTTGTGTCAGTTTCGATGCAAGTGGGAACCGGATGGCTGGCGCGCCCGATGAGGAAATCCCAGTGCTCGGGCTGGACCGGCATCACCGACAGCCGATTGCCGCGCCGCAGCAACGTCAGCCCATCCAGTTCGGGGCAACCGCGCAGTTCCGCCAACGGCAGGGGACGCGGCAGGTGCCGGTCGTAGGCCACGTCCACCACATACCAGCGCGGCCGTTCCGGCACGCTGCCCGGATCGTAGTGCGGGTCGGTGGGATCGAAGGCGGTGGGGTCGGGATAGGACGCGCTGACGATCGTTGCCAAGCCCACGATCGCCGGAACGGGGCAGTTGGAGTGGTAGAACAACACCCCGTCTCCAATTCGCATCTGGTCGCGGATCATGTTGCGCGCCTGGTAGTTGCGCACACCATCCCAGGGTTCGCGGCCGCGCCGGCGCAGATCATCGATCCCAAAGGTGGTCGGTTCGGTTTTCATCAGCCAGTAGGCCATCAGGGGTTTCCTCGGCGGGGATGACAGCGGATCCAGCCCTGTTCGGTGACCACGCCGGACAAGGGGATGTCCCACGGCCGGGCTGGAAGCTGCGCGATTTCCTGGAAGCCATAGGCCAGACCCAGCAATCGCGGTGGCAAGGCCGGCCTGTGGCGCTTGAAGGCAAACCGGCGATCGTAATAGCCGCTGCCCATGCCCAATCGCCCGCCGTGCCGGTCGAAGCCGACCAGCGGCATGAGCACCAGATCAATGCGCCAGATCGGCCGCAGCACACGGCCCACGGGCTCGGCAATGCCGAATCGGTTGCGTTTCAGGGCGGTACCGGCGCCGCAGGGAACGAAATCCATCCAGAACGGCGTGTGGTGGTGCAGGCGCGGCAGGACGACGATTTTTCCGCTTTGCCGCGCCCTGGCCGCAAGCATCCGGGGGTCGACCTCGCCATCGGCGGCATGGTAGAGGGCGATGCAGCGGGCGGCGCGCCAAGCGGGCAGGCGCTGGAGACGTTGCAGGATGCGACGGTCCCAAAGTCGGTGCAGTCGCCGCGGTAACCGGCGGCGGCGGCCGCGCAGGTCTCTGCGCAGATCAGGCCGCGGCAGGAGCGGGGCGTCGGTCGGTGCGATGCGGGGCGCGGTGTTCAAATCTTCGCTGGCGGTGCGGACCGGAATGATGATTAGGGGGACGCCTCCCACCTGTGCCGTGGCTGCCCGTGACCTTGAACCAAGGGTCCAAGTGGGCGGAATGACGGTACCTGAAGGCTTTCCGCTGCGGGGCGGACCTGCACAAGGGCACCATTCGATCCCAACCCGGGGTTTGTATTTAGGCTCAAGGGTACCCTGGGCGGCCCTCGAACACCGCAGGAGGCGTCGTTTGGCTAGTCTGGCGTGTGGATCTTCCGGATGCAAGGGCTCAAGGGGCTGGGCCTTCCAGGGCGTGCAGCACTTTCTCATGCAGCGCTTCCATGCGACGATCCAGGCCTTCGGAATCGGCAGCGGCTTGCTGCTGACGCAACAGCTCTTCCGCCAGATTGATCGCGGTCATCGCCAGGATGCGTTCCAGGCCCACGACCTTGCCTCTGTCGCGAATCTGCTGCATTTTTCCATTCACCAGCTCAGCCGAGGCCAGCAGCAGGGCGCGTTCGGCGGGGGTGCAGGACACCTGATAGCTGCGTTCCAGCAATTGAATGCTGACGGTGGTGCGCTCAGCCGAGGGTGCGTTCATCCGGCGGTGTGCTCCATGGCCTTGAGCCGGTTGACGATGGCTTCGATCCGGCTGCGCGCCAGTTCGTTCTTTTGCATCAGGTTGGCGCGTTCAGTCGCCAGTTGGTCCAGCCGCAGGCGCAGACCGGCATTCTCCCGGCGGAGCGTTTCCATTTGCTGCACCAAGGCCAGCACCTGCGATTCCAGACGATCAAACAC
>JBATEM010000463.1:0-2421 GCA_049664005.1 Candidatus Macondimonas sp. | reverse complement strand
GGCAAACCCCAGGCCGGCGCGTCCCTGCGACAGCAGCAAGGCCCCCACCGGATTGCCGATGGCGCGAAACACGGCCACCCCCGCCAGCAGTTGCACCAGCTCCACCGCCGGCGCCCAGCGCGATCCGAACACCGTCGGCACGAACACCGGCGCCAGCACCGCCAGACCCAGAAACAGCGGGAAATTGACCATACCCAACAGCCGCTGGGCCTGGAAATAGCCCCGGCGCAACCGCGGCTGCTCATTCTGGATGCGTGCGAATAGCGGAAAGGCGACGCGCATCACCACCGGATTGAGCCGCGCCAGGGGTTGTAGCGTCATCTGCCAGGCCAGGTTGTAGTAACCCAGGATCTCGGGCCCCAACACCGCGCCGATCAGCAGTTGATCCAGGCGCGCATTGATCAGCCCCAGCGTGCGCTCGCCCATCTGAAAGGCCCCGAAGCGCAGATCGCCGCGTAGCTCGGCCAGAGACAGATGCAGCGCCGGCGCATGCCGCCGCCAGCCCTGCACGGCGATCGGCGCCGTGCGCACCAGGGCATTGGCGAGTTGCCCCCAGATCAAGGCGTACACACCCGCCCCCGCCAGGGCGCTCATGACGGCCACCAGCGCACCGGCGACACTCCCAGCCATTTCCGCCAGCGCAATGGGTTTGAAGCGCAAATCTTTCTGCAGCAGGGTCTGGAACCCCTGTCCCCAAGGCAGGACCAATAGCGCAGCCCCGGCCCAGGGCAGCAAAGGCGCGAGATCCGGCGTCCGCAGCAGGGCGGCCAGCAGCGACGCGAGGGCACACAGTGCAACGAACAGGCCGATGCCCAGAATGATGTTGAGCCAGTAGAAGGCGGCGAACCGCGCCGGCTGCACCGGGCCACGAGCGATCAACGCCTGCGACAGGCCAAGATCGGCATAGCTCTGCACGAATCCCAGCACCACCAGAACCAGCGCCATGAGACCGAAATCGGCCGGCGCCAACAGGCGTGCCAGAACTGCCACCTGCAGCAATTGCAGGCCCGTGCCGAGGGCCGTGGCGAGCGCGGTCCAGCGCGTACCGGCGAGGGCCTGGCTGCGCAGCGGCTCGCTCATGCCCGCGCCGTTTCCCGGCTATGGATTCGGTGGCCCGAGCGCTTGTCGGCGCGGCGCGACAGGTGGCCGGGCTGTCTACCGCCTGCTAGGCTTGCCACGCTTGCCGGACGCCAGATCGGGTTTTCCGCTTGCCTCGTCCCGATCCTTGCCGCCGGCAACGTCCTCCCTACCCTTCTTTCCATTCGGAGTGTGCACCCATGATTCGATCGCGCAAATTGCTCGGCGCCCTGGCCCTGTTGCTGGCCACCCCGCTGGCCCATGCCGGCGCCGATGATTTCCTCGGCTACTGGAAAAACCAGGACGACAGCGGGCTGGTGAAATACATCCAGGTCAAGCTCGACAAGGGCAAGCCCCTGATTCGCGCCTATGGTCGCTGCCAGAAAGGGGATTGCTACTGGGGCGGCATGGAGGCCATGGCCTTTGCGCCCAGTGAGCAGGCCAACCTGGAACAGGATGCAGATGCGGTGGGGGCCTATTTCGGCGATGCCAACGCCAAGGGCATCCTGATCCTCACCAAGGGCATGGGGAAAACCCTCAAGATGGATGCCTATGCCAGCTTCCCCAAGAGCAAGCTGACCAACGTGCACAAGACCTATACCTTCGTCCCCGCTCCCGAACTGCAGGGCAAGTAAGGATGATCCGCGGACGGCTGGGCACGGTGCCCGGCTGTCCGATGGCGGGCAGGATAATGGCTCAGGCATCCGGTGCGGGCGCACGCCCCGGATCGCTGTCCGCTGCCGCGTCCGTTCCTTCTGACGATTCCCCGTTGGCCCGCTGCCATTCCTGATACCAGGGGATCAACTCGGGATGCTGGCGCAGCAGGCGCCGGTCGAAACGGCGCATGTCCCCCAGCACGCGGGCCGGATTGCCGCCTACCAAGGCGAAAGGCGCCACATTCGATTGCACGATGGAGCCCGCCATGATTCCAGCGCCATCACCAATGCTGACGCCGGGCATCACCAGGGTGTTGGCGCCAATGGCCACGAAGCGGCCGATCCGCACAGGCGCCGTGCGGAATCCGGCCCGCTGCGTTGCCGGCACCTCCCGATAATGGCGGCCATAGATGCGCAGTGCCAAATGGGAACTGTGGGTGAAGATGCCCACCCAGGCGCCGATGTGGCAGCCTTCGCCGATCTCCAGGCCGCCGGTTCCATCCAGGATGCTGTAGTGCCAGATGAAACAGTGATCTTCCAGGACGACCCGCTCGGGGCACTGGATGAGCACCGTGTCGCTCATGCGCACCCAGGGGCGCCATTGCCCGGTGGCGTCGGTGTAGCCGCGCAGCATGCGGGGCGCCTTGCGATCCCGCTGCCAGGCGTTGAGCCGCGCGCGCGCCGCATG
>JBATEM010000462.1:0-1583 GCA_049664005.1 Candidatus Macondimonas sp. | reverse complement strand
TGCCATGCTGGTCATCGTGCATCACCGGCCG
Source organism: Candidatus Macondimonas sp. (assembly GCA_049664005.1). Taxonomy (GTDB): domain Bacteria; phylum Pseudomonadota; class Gammaproteobacteria; order UBA5335; family UBA5335; genus Macondimonas. Next base: position 1,552 of record JBATEM010000462.1, on the reverse strand, counting down.
ATCCAGGCGTGCTTTCAGCCCTTCCTCCACTTCGAAGCACAGCGGCGCGGCGATGTCCTCGAGCTGTATCGCCCCGAAAGAGGGCGCAATCGCGCAGATGGTGTCGATCAACCGTTCGGGATCTTTTTCATCGATCAGGATCGGGATGCCGCTGATTTTCGCCAGTTGGGCGAACAGAGCGGATTTGCCTTCCATGACGGGCAGAGCCGCCGCCACGCCGACATCGCCCAGACCCAGCACGGCCGTGCCATTGGTCACGATGGCCACGGTGTGTCTGAGGGCGGTGTATTCCCATTGCAACGCAGGATCGGCCTGGATGGCCAGGGAGACGCGCGCCACACCGGGCGTATAGATATCGCGCAATTGCTGGATGGAGCCGATGGGGACGCGGGAGACCATGCGGATCTTGCCATCCCGGTGCCGGTCCATGATGCGGTCCGAGCGACCAATGATCTTGGCGTTAGGCAGAGCATTGATCTGGTCGATCACCCCACCGTCGGTCTCGGGGTCCATTTCCAGAGTGATTTCCCAGATGGTCTGGTCCTGTTCCCGACGTACCGCATTGAGGTGTTCCACTACAATGCCGGCTTCGCCGATCACGGTGAGGATCTTGCCCAGACTGCCGGGCTTGTGAGCCGATTCAATGATGAGAATCTCAGGGATTTTCATTGGCTTGTCTTTGATTGATGAGGGGGTGATGAGGAATTTTCCGCACCCGCCTGGGGTTGGCACAAGCCGCCATCATACCCGCTGCGCTTGACCGGTGCATGGGTCAGCCCCGGTTTCAACGCTCGGGTCAGTCCGTGATCAACTGCCCTTGCGCAATCGGCGTGACCGCCCCGCCGACGCTGACCTCCATGACGGTTTGGCCGCTGCGCTGCGCGATCACCTGCAGCGTGCTCAGCCGACCATGCCCCATGCCGCGCAAGGCCACGATGCGCAGCGGATCGGCCGGCTCCGACAAGGCCAGGTAGCTGGCCAGAGCCGGCATGGCCGAACCGATGGGGGGATCGTCTTGCGGCGCGATGTCCAGTCCGAACAGGCGCGCCTCAATGCGCGGCGTGCCATCGGCTTCCATTCCGGCGGGGGCAATGGCGAGGATTTGCGGCGGCAAGGTGACCGTGGCGCTGGAGCTAGCCCAGGCGGTCCGGTCGAAGCAGGCTTGCTGCAAGGTGGCGGAATCGCGCAGGGGAACGACAAAATAAGACAAGGGGCCACCAAGCAGGCTCAGCGGGGCGTGCCCCGTCATGCCGATCAGGTCCGCATCCGGCAATCCCAGCACGGCTGCAATGTCGGCTGCGCCGGGTACGTAGGCGTCCACGGCGTGATTGCATTGCATGCGAAATGCGCTGTGCATCGGTCGGCCGTCTGCGCAGCGGACCTGTAGATCAACGGTGCCGATCGGGAGACCAAAGCTGAACGTGGTTGTTCCCTCTGTGGCCGGCAGCACGCCGGCCTGAATCAGCACCGCGCCCGCTGCCACGGTGGGATGGCCGGCAAAGGGCTGCACATTGCCACGGCGTCCGAACAGGTGCATCTGCCAGTGGAGGCT
>JBATEM010000461.1:0-9086 GCA_049664005.1 Candidatus Macondimonas sp. | reverse complement strand
GCATAGAGCGGGTCGCCCAGCACCGGATGACCCAGATGGGCCATGTGGACGCGGATCTGATGCGTGCGCCCGGTCTCCAGACGCAGTTCCAGGCGGCTGTGATGAGCGTAGCGTTCCCGCACCCGGTAGTGCGTCACCGACGGGCGGCCGTCCTCGCGCACGGCGATGCGCAGCCGGTCGCGCGCGTGGCGTCCCAGCGGGGCATCCACCGTGCCACCGGCAATCAAGCGGCCTACCACCACGGTGTCGTATTCGCGGTGGATGCGGCGCGCCTGCAATTCGGCGACCAGATGCGTGTGGCTGACCAAGGTCTTGGCCACCACCATGAGGCCCGAAGTATCCTTGTCCAGCCGGTGGACCAGACCGGCCCGGGGCACGTTGACCAAGGCGGGGTCGTGGTGCAACAGGGCATTCTGCAAGGTTCCCGCCGGGTTGCCGGCGCCCGGATGGGCCACCAATCCCGGCGGCTTGTCGATCACCAGCAAGGCGTCGTCTTCGTAAACCACCGTCAGCGCGATGGCTTCCGGTCGCAATGGCACCACGGGCACCGGAGCGGGCGCCTGCACGGCAATGGCCTGCCCTTCGATCAGGCGATCACTGGGCCGGCAAGACGCGCCATCAACCTGCACATGCCCCTCCCGGATCCAGGCACTCAGGCGGGTGCGGGAATGATCGGGCAGCAGTTGAGCCAGAATCTGGTCCAGGCGCTGCCCCGCCAGCGCGGGCGAAACGGTGAAGGCATCGCTGAAGGAATCGGCGAAAGGGCGGATGTCATTCAAGGGCTTTGATATACTCCGGCAAAATCCACTTTCCGGCAGCCGCCGGTCCTGAGCGTTAGTCTAAACCATGCCCTCATACGCCCGCGTCGTCCTTGCGCTGTTGTTCAGTCTCAGCCTGTCAGCCTGCTCCCTGATGCAGTATCTGCCCAGCGGATCCCCAGACCCCGAGGATGAGGAGCCTGCGGTCGATACCAATCGGCCCGCAGCGGAGATTTATCGCGAAGCCCATCAGGCACTGGAAAGCAGCAGCTTTGACGGGGCAGTCAAGCGCTTCAACGCACTGGAATCCCGCTATCCCTTCGGGACCTATGCTCAGCAGGCGCAGATCGAACTCATCTACGCCTACTATCGCCAGCGGGAGTGGGATATGGGCATCTCCACGGCGCAGCGCTTCCTGCGCGAATATCCGAGCCACCCCCAGGCCGACTATGTGCTCTACATGCAGGGGCGGATCAACTTCGAGCGCAGCCTGGGGCTGGTGGAAAGCACCCTGCGCTGGAAGTGGCTGGACATCGACGGCGCCGAACGCGACACCCAATATGCCCGGGGCGCCTTCACGGCCTTCGCCAATCTCGTCCGTCGTTACCCGGACAGCCCCTACGCCGCCGATGCCCGACAGCGCATGCTGTTCCTGAAAGACCGCGTGGCCCGCCATGATCTCGCGGTGGCCCGCTATTACCTGGCACGCGGCACCTACGTCGCCGCAGCCAACCGCGCCCAGGACATCCTGGCGGAATTCTCGGGGACCGACGCCGTCCTGCCGGCCCTGGACATTCTGGTCGACGCCTACAAGGCGCTGGGGCTTTCAGACATGGCGCATCAGGTACGGACTTTGCGCGATGAGGCCCGGGGCAAGGCGGGCTAAACGCCCCAATCCAGTGCGAAGAGGAATGGCGATGTGGGATTTCTTTGAAACCATCCGGCACCGCCACTCGGTGCGCCATTATCGCAGCGACCTGCCCGTCTCGCGCGAGCAGCTCCACGCCATCCTGGAAGTGGCCTGCACGGCCCCATCGGCCGGCGACCTGCAGTCCTATCGCATCGCGGTGGCGACCGCGCCTGAGCAGCGTCAGGCGCTACGCGCGGCCAGCGGCGACCAGGCGTTCCTGACCGAAGCGCCGGTGTGCCTCGCGTTCTGCACCGATACCGAACGGGCGGCAGCGCGCTACGGTCAGCGCGGCGCCGATCTGTATGCCTTGCAGGACGCGACCATTGCGGCCAGCTACGCCCAGCTCGCGGCCGTGGCGGCAGGGCTGGCAACCACCTGGGTGGGCGCGTTCGAGGAAGCCCAGGTCCGCGCGGCGCTGGACATTTCACCCTCCCTGCGCCCCATTGCCCTGATTGCGCTGGGCACGGCGGCCGAAACGCCCCAAGAAACGCCGCGCCGACCGCTCAAGGACATCATGCTGGGCGACGGCTTGACGCCTTGAGCCCGCTGTTCGCGGCTTGTATCCCCAATTCACAAGGAGGTGAATCCCCATGTCGTCGCATCGCGCCCTGCCCTTCGCCATTGCCGCCTACGTCCTGTTCCTGCTCAGCTTGAGCGGGCTGGTGCTGTTTCTCCACGATCTCTGGCTGCCCTGGACAGCCGGCACCGGCGAACTGTCCGGGGGATGGGGCCGAACCCTCGCCATCAACACCGGGCTGATCGCCCTGTTTGGCCTGCAGCACAGCATCATGGCCCGCCCGGCCTTCAAGCGGCGCTGGACCCGGCTGGTGCCCGAACACCTGGAGCGCAGCGCCTATGTGGCAGCCTCCAGCCTGGCACTGATCATCCTCATGGGATTCTGGCAGCCCATGCCGGGGGTGATCTGGCACATTACCTGGCAACCCGCCGTGACCATCTGCCTGGTGTTGCTCGGATTCGGACTGGTGGTGGCCTTGTGGTCGACCTTCCTCACCGACCACTTCGACCTGTTCGGGCTGCGCCAGGCTTATCTGCACGACCAGGGACTGCCCTACACCGCCGTGCCCTTCAAGATGGGAATTCTTTACAGGTACGTGCGCCATCCCATGATGCTGGGCATGCTGCTGCTGTTCTGGGTGACTCCCTACCTGACCGTCGGGCACCTGTTCCTGGCCAGCGGACTGACGCTCTACATCCTGATCGGTGTGCACTACGAGGAACGGGACCTGATGCGGCACCTGGGACCCGACTACGCCCGCTATCGGGAAACGACGCCGATGTTGTTCCCCCGTTTTGTGCATGCGGCGCCGATGCCGGGACACTGAAGCTTGGCGGGCGGCCATGGAACGGGTTTTCAAGCCCATGGCCGCCGGGTTATCATGCGCGATCTTCACGCGCCGGAATAGCTCAGTCGGTAGAGCAGCGCATTCGTAATGCGAAGGTCGGGGGTTCGACTCCTCTTTCCGGCACCATCTTCCAGCAAGACGGCCGTCCGCTGGGGCAGGCGTTTTGCCGTTGCTGAACGCAAGATCACGCAGAATAGTCCGCATGGAAATCACGCCGCTGACCCCGCAGCTCACCGGGAACACGGGCTGACAGCCCGGCCGCTACTCGGAACGTCATGCCCACAATCCGGGAACGCCCAGGGCGTTGGAGCGCATCAGCCACCGCCGCCGCCATTCGTAAAAATCCGGCGCAACTGAGTATCCTCTTGGACTGTTCAAAGCAGGGGGATAGAGCCGACAAGGCAGCACCCGGATAAGCAGCAGATCGTCCACCCGCGATTGATTGCCCGCTAGGCTTCGACGCGCAAGGGCGCTTACACTGGAAAAGCGACACCGAAACGCCTGATTCCTTTTGACGCCGGGAGGCTTGAATGGAAACGCTGGATCTCAATCCGGACATCATTTGCACATTGATCACCAAGCTCAAAGAATTCCATGCCAAGGAAGACATCGTCATCCCGGAGCCCCCAGACAATCCGGACGATGACTGGGCTCTGCAGGTTCTCGCGGATCACCAGGATGACCTGACGTTCCGAGAAGTGAAAACGACGATTGATGACCTCGAACCCGATCAGCAAGCGACACTGGTGGCCCTGATGTGGTTGGGGCGGGGTGATTTCACCGAGGATGAATGGGCCGATGCATTGGCCGAGGCGGCGCGCAGCGCCAACGAACGCACGGCTGAATATCTGATGAGTACACCCCTGGTGGCGGACTATCTGGCTGAGGGCCTCTATGCCTTCGGCCATACCTGTGAAGAATAGAATCCTCACCACGAAGCCGCGGGAGGGATGCGGCGCCATTTGCTACCGCCTCGCGAGACGCACGGCAGGGAAACACCTCGACTACTTTTTGAGGGTGGAAAAGCGGGTGAGACGCATCGCTGGCTGAACCGTGGAATGAGCCAGATGGGCGCCCCGCCAAGACGGGACTGAGACGCCACACTGAGCCCTCCAGGCCGTTGAAAAACCCCGTCCAACTGGACGGGCCAGTAAAATTGAGCCACTGCAAACCATAGAGCAAGGTCCCCGATGCGAAGCCGTACGAGCAAGCAAGCGCGACGTTTTTCTACGTGAGATTGGAAGACCGCGTACCGAAGAGTCACCCGTTACGCAAGCTGCGCATTCTGGTCGACACGGTGCTGGCGACCGACGTGTACTGACTAAAGAATGGGGTTCGACGCGATGACCGATACACCGAAGGAAGCGCCGAGCAAGTATCGGCTCATAGGCCCCTCTGACAGCGGAGATGTCAGCGATCTGCTGGCCGACCAGAGCGCAAAGGACGCCAAGCACCGCCTGCAAGCCTTGATCGCCGAATGGCTTCGCATGGAGAACCTTGTGGTTCTCACGGGCGCGGGCACGTCGGTGACCAGCGGCGGTAAGATCATGGCCAATCTTGAGCGCGATGTACTCGAAGCGGTCAAGGCGACAAAGAACTTGCCGGCAGGTGCTGCCGCCGTCATCAAGGCCCGGCAGGAGGAGGACGAAAAGACAAGGGCCGGCTTCGAGGACTGGCTTTCGTTCCTGGTGAATGCCAGCCATCTGGGAACTGCGCCCGGTTCACCGTTCGACGGGGTGAAATGGAAAGGAACCGCCGATCCAACGCAGGCCGATCTTTCCACGCTAACCGAATGGATCGGCAAGGCGATCTTCGCCGAATGCGCCTTGTCGTTGCCGGAAGCGCCATCATCGGCTGCCGGGTCCGCCGATATCGCGCCCCATCTTTCATTCCTCGCAAAACTGGTTGCGCGCGACAGCAATCTCGGCCGCGCCCATCTGTTTACACTCAACTACGACACACTGTTCGAGCAAGCGCTGGAACTTCTGGGCATCCAGTATTTCGACGGGTTCACCGGACGGGCCGATGCGCGTTTCGATCCTTCCGTATACGGCCTCGATATCTACTATCCCGGCGAAGTGGCGGAAGGCCGCGTCCGCCGCTTCGACAAATTCGTCCATCTCTACAAGCTGCATGGCTCCATTCATTGGCAAGTCCGGGGCGACGAGCTGCGCGCGCGCCATCCCGACCTCCAACCGTTCAAGAACTATCTGGCCCTGGCGAATGCGGCAGACAAAGCCGCGAGCCTCGACGAACTTGAAGACACCATTCCGTCCGTCGGCATCCTGCCCACGGCCAACAAGTTTGCGCAGACCCTCGCCATGCCGTTCGCGCATTTGTTCCGGTCCTTCCAAATCAGGCTCGGCGCGCCCCAGACTTTTCTTCTGGTTCTCGGATACGGCTTCGGAGACGACCACGTAACGCGCATCATCGAGACGGCGCTGATGAATCCGTCCCTCGTCATGCTGGTGGTCGAACCCGATCCCAAGAGTGCGACCATCGAGCGTATCCGCCGCTACAAAGACCTTGGAAAGCGGGCCTTCGTGCTGACGCCGACGCAGGCAGTTTTTGATGCTGCTTTACCCGATTGGAAGTATGCGACGTTCGATGACTTTGCGCGGTCCGTCATGCCGGACGTGCAGTGGCTTGAAGACTTTCTGCGCTTGCGGCGCTTTGAAAAGCAGATCGCCGCCGGAACGGGGAAGACCGACGCGAACGACGATGACGGAGCGTGAGTATGGAGAATCCGCGCGTCGTCGGTCACATCGTTGCCGTCCAGGGGTTCCGGGTCAAAGTTGAAGTCCTGCCGGAAACCAAATCAGCCTCCCGCGCGACGCTTGACGGCGTTCACAAAGCCATCGCGATCAATTCGTACCTGACCTTTTCGATTGGTGCCGGGCAGCTTGTCATCGGGATCATCACTGACCTCGAATCGCGGGAAAGCTACGAACCCGGTGGAGGCGACGAGCTGACCCTTGAGCTGATGAAGCCCAGACGCGTGGCCCATGTGCAGTTGCTCGGTTCCATCGAGATCACGGACGGACGGGGGCTATTCTCTCCGGGCATCACCGTCCTGCCGACGCTGGATGCAGCGGCCGAGATCGGCGCACCCGAAATTCTGAAAGCGGTTTTCGAGACGCCGCCGAGGCGCAACAAGCCGGACGGATATGACAAGGACGACTTTGATTGCGAGCTGCGCATTGGCTGCCCGACAGGACAGCCGAACAATGTGGTCAAAGCGTCTTACAACGATCTCTTCTCACGCCCGCTAGCCATCGTCGGCAATACGGGTTCTGGAAAGTCGTACTCCGTATCGAGCCTCGTGCAGAAAGCCATGTCCGCGCTCGGCGATGCCGGAAACGAACCGCACGTCTTCATCCTCGACATTAACGGGGAGTACGGCCGCGCCTTCGACACCGAAAACCCGAGTCTGGAACGCAAGCCCGATCACATCTATCTCAACGGCAAGGAGTTTGGCGTTCCCCTCTGGTTTCTCAACGCTGCGGAAATTTGCGCGTGGCTCAGCGCGGCAGAGCAAACGCAAGAACCCGTTCTGAAAGACTGGTGGGCCATTGCCAAAGCCGGTAACGAAAATGTCGCGGGCGGCGGAACCAATCTCCTGCGCCACGCCGTCACGAAGGCCAGCAACATCCTGCAAACTCTCGATGCACCAAACAAACCATACAAGAAGATCTGTCTTCGGCAGCTCAGGATACTTAAAGATTACGCGGGCCAGAGGCAGGTCAGCGGGCTTGCCGATCTTGAGAGTGGACTTGCTCCCTATAGAGCACAGGAAAACGCCGTCGGTAACAACATTGAGTGGGACTCTCCAGAAAACGAAGCACAAATCAGGGCTGCGGCGGAAACGGTCATTGCCAGTCTCAAGGGTCTGATCGCGCAGGACATGGGCATTGCACAACTCAGCGCGACGACAGCGGACAGTCCCCTTCATGTTTCGAAGAAATGGCTGATTGATCCGACCTTGCTGGACGCCGCAACGCCCGCCGAAGAGGTGACGCGCATTGAAGGACACCTTACGACGCTCAAGCTGCGCCTTAAGACGCGGTTGGATGATCCGCGCTGGCAATCGTTCCTCAACTACGAATCAACTGATACCGCTTTCGCATCCCTGAAAGACTGGATGGAGCGCTTCGGGCTGGGTAAGCGGGAAGGACCGCGCGTCTCCGTCATCGACCTTTCGATGCTCAGCCACGAGGTCTTGCCCTATGCCTGTACGGTCATCGGCCGCATTCTTCTCGAAACACGGGAGAACTTGCCTGCGTCGCGAAGGTACAAACATCCGTGGGTGCTTGTACTTGAGGAAGCGCACAATTACGCGCGGCCGCCGCGCACCGATGAACAGAGAGGGCAAACGCTTTCCCGGCTGGCATTCGAGCGCATTGCGAAGGAAGGACGCAAGTTCGGACTGTCGCTCATTATCGCCAGCCAACGGCCGAGCGAGATCAGCCAGACGATCATCAGCCAGTGCGCCAACTTCATCTCGCACCGGCTGCAAAACCCGGACGACATTGACCACTTCAAGCGGATCATTCCGATGCAGGCCCGCCGCCTGCTGGATCAGGTCACGATCCTGGCGGCTGGCGAGGCCATCGTGTTCGGGAGCGCGTTTCACGTTCCGGCGCGCGTGCAGTTCGACAAGCCGCAACCTGGCCCCTACAGCCAGACGGCCGCTCCCTACCATGAATGGCGGACGGAAACGAGCCCGTTCCCGCTGGATGAAGTGGTCAGCGCCTGGGGCTTGAATCCGCCATCGCCGCCGACTGATGTCACCGCCAACGCTGCGTCAGCGGATCAACCCACGAAGCCGCCGGCATGAGCAACGTCAATATCAAACGCGCCGTCGAGAATATCCGGGCCAATACGACGGTTTACACGCTCGTTTTGTTGAAATGATAGTCAACGGCATTCAGGCCATAGACGAGACAGGCCGGAAGGACGGCAAGGTTCAGGTGCGCGCCCAACGCAGCAGCAGCCAGATCAAACTCATGGCAGCCTTCCGGAGGTCGTCGGCTTCGACATTTAGGATAACGGCGTCGGTTTCACGGCAAACCCTGAGCGTGGACACTGCCGCCACGAGCGGCAATGCCAGCCTGTTAGCGCAAGCCCCGGATTAAGCGGGTGTCGAGCCGTCTATGCCAAGACCGCCCGGCCCTTGGTGCCGTCGGAGCGGCTGCTCAAGGCGATACTCCTGCAAATCCTGTTCACCATCCGCTCCGAACGTCTATTGGTCGAGAGCATCGACTACAACCTGGCCCCAAATCCGGGCTGAACAGGGCCGGTTTGACGCGATGACGCCAAAAATCGACTGTTCAGGAATGGGTTGGGGAGGTCGAACATCACTTTTTCAATGGCCTCCTAAAGCCTGACGCTATACTGCGCAGTCGCAGCAGGATAGGCGGGAGAAGGATCGGTGACAGAAGGCGTGGAACTCATCCTGGGGGGCGTGCGCTCGGGCAAGAGCGCCTATGCCGAAAGGCAGGCCCAGGCGAGCGGGCAGGCGGTGCACCTCATCGCCACGGCCACTGCGGGGGACGCGGAAATGGCGGCCCGCATCGCCGCCCATCGGGAACGGCGACCGGCACAATGGACCACCCACGAGGCGCCCCTGCACCTCGCCGACGCCCTGAGCACTTGGGCAACGCCGGCGCGTTGTCTGTTGGTGGACTGCCTGGGGCTATGGCTGTCCAACCTGCTGCATGCCGGTGAGGCGGTCTTCACGACTGAACGCCAGGCCCTGCTCGACATCCTGCCCACCCTGCCCGGCCACATCCTGCTGGTGAGCAACGAAGTGGGTTGGGGGGTGGTACCCGCCAATGCCTTGGCGCGCCGCTTCGCCGATGAACTGGGCTGGCTCAACCAGGCCGTGGCCGCGCGCTGCCGACGCGTGGTGCTGCTGGCGGCCGGCCTCCCACTCACGCTGAAGGAAACACCATGACCGCCGCTTGCTGGTGGCAGACACCACCGCCCATGCTGGATGTGGCTGCCGGCGGCGCCGCGGCCGCCCGCTGGGACCGTCTGACCAAACCCCCCGGG
>JBATEM010000460.1:0-4890 GCA_049664005.1 Candidatus Macondimonas sp. | reverse complement strand
CCCTGGCCGGCCCGGATCTGGACCGCATCGTGATCTGCGACACGGTGCCGCCGCTGCGCCTGACCGACCCGGTCGTGCAGGCCAAGCTGACGATCCTGGACACCGCGCCCTTCCTGGCGGAGGCGGTGGCCCGGCTGCACAGGGAGGACTCCTTGATGGATCTGACCGAATCGGCGGCAACCTGACGCGGGGTCACGGCGCGCCCAGTCAATCCCGGACGGCTTCCCTGAGGTAATCCAGCAGCAGCGCCTGCCAATGCGCGGGCCGATCGAGGGGAAGATCGATCCCGTGCCAAAGGGCCAGCTTGGCACGCACCATGGCCCGATAACGCCGGTAAAAATCCAGCAACGCCGGCGGCGGACGATCCTGGCAGACGGCGGCGTAGCCCGCCAGGATTGCCTCGGCGCACTCGGGCGCGCCCAGGCGCCGGCATTCCAGCCCGAGATAGGCCAGCTCGTCCACCGCATCCAGAATCCGCAGCGGCCGGCTGAACTCCAGGCAATCGAAGATCACCGGCGGCTCCAGGAGACACACGTGCTCGGGACGCAGATCGCCATGGCCTTCGATGATGCGGCCGGCCGTTGCGCGCTCGGCCAGCAACGGCGCCCGTCGCTCCAGGAATTCGAGTTGGCGGCGCAGAATCGTCTCGACCCATTCCCCCGGCACCTGCTCCGGCTCTGCCTGCAATGCCGCCGCATCAGCCAGAATGGTCGCGCGCAGGGAAGCCACATAATGCACCGGATCCGGATTCAGGCGCGGCTGGATCCGGTAAAAATGCCCCAGATGACGGCCCAATCGATCGATCTCCTCGATCTTGATCCGGCGTTGACGAATCAGCGCGTCCAGCATCAGATCGGCTGGCAGGCGTCGCATCCGCACCAGCCAATCCACCACCTGCACAGGGTCCGCTTTCCAGTCGGCCACGCCGTCCATGCGCGGGCCGAGCCGCAACCCCCGGGAAGCTTCGCACAACAGGGGATGCACGCCCTCATACAGGGATCCGGCCAGGCGCCGGTTGAGATGCAGCTCCCATTCGGCGTTGCGGGCACGGGCCGCCAGCGTGGTCAGATCGACCACCCGCGTGCGCAGGGGTTTTTTGAGTTTGTAGGCATGGTTCGCAGTCAAAAACACCCAGGACAAATGGGTCTCCATTGTCTCCAGCAGCGCTTCGCCATCGGGGAACACGCCGCCTTCACAAAGGAAAGCCAGCTTTTCGGCAAGGGCAATCGATTGGGGTGATGCCGTCATGGCGCTCCGCCATGGGCGAGCCGCAGGCGGGTCTGGGCGGCGATCAGGGCCGCGCTGACGGTCACTGGGTAGGGCGTCGCCGCGACGTCCAGCGCGCGCAGCTCGGGTGGAAGCCGAGCCAGGGAGGACTGGAGATGAACCCGCGCCGCGGCCAGATCGCCGGTGGCCGTTGACAGCCGGCGTCCGTCGCGCATGACGCAATGCAACAGCGGCTCTCCTTCCAGAACTTCGTTGTTGCGGGCGATCACATCCCCCACCGCACGGCCATCCTCGAAACGACGGTACACCTGCTTGGGGCCCGGCAGGCTCAGCTTGCCGGGGGACAGCTTGCCGCAGTCCTTCCCCGCATAGGCCACCAGCTTGTAGGCCGCCTCCAGGCTGGGGCCATCGGCGACCACGTCCACGAAGGTCCCGACGCCAAAGCTGTCGATGGGCACACCGGCCCGGCACAGCGCGGCCACCCGGTATTCGTCCAGGTTGCCGCTGGCCACGATGCGCACCTGCGCAAGGCCCGCGGCATCGAGCAGTTGGCGACTTTCCCTGGCCAGCGTGGCCAGATCCCCCGAATCCAGACGGATCGCCCCGACCTGAAAGTTCTCCCCCAGTCGCCGGGACAGGGCAATGACCCGCCGCACTCCTTCCAGGGTGTCATAGGTGTCCACCAGCAGGGTCGTGCCCGGATAGCGCTGCGCAAACTGGATAAATGCCTCCTCCTCGCTGGCGTGGGCCTGGACATAGCTGTGGGCCATGGTACCCACCACGGGAATCCCCAGCTGCCGGCCGGCATCCACGTTGGAGGTGCCGGCATAGCCGGCGATGGTCAGGGCGCGGGCGCAGGCCAGGGCGGCGTCCACCCCGTGGGTGCGGCGTGCGCCGAAATCGACCACTCCCCGGCCACCTGCCGCCTCCACCACCCGCACGCCTTTGGAGGCCACCAGGGTCGGGTAGTGGATCAGGTTAAGGACCGCCGTCTCGATGAGCTGCGCCTCGGGCAGGGGCGCCTCGATGACAAGGATGGGCTCGTTGGGAAAGAACGGCGTCCCTTCGCGCAGGGCATGGACGTTGCCAGTGAATCGCAAGGTCCGCAGCCAGTCCAGAAACGCCGGCTGGAAGCATCCCAGGGTCTCCAGATAAGCCAGGTCCGACGCGGTGAAGGCCAGGTGCTCCAGATAGTTCAACACCTCTGCCAAGCCGCAGGCGATGAGGAAGTTCCGCGCCGGGGGAAGCCGGCGGACGAAGAGCTCGAACACGGCCGTCTGATCCATGCCCTCGGAGTGATAGGCCTGGAGCATGGTCAATTGGTACAGGTCAGTGAACAGGGCCGGGATGGGGCGTTCACTCATGCCAAAACGGCCCCCGCCTGCGCCATTTCATCCAAGGCGCGCGCCCCATCCCCGGGTTTCAGATCCACCGCTCGCACGGCAGCGCGCAAGACTCGAACCGGATAGTGTCGCTCCAAGGCATCGAGCACCGTCGCACGCACACAATAGTCAGTGGCCAAGCCGCCGACGACCAACCGGGTGATGCCATCACCGGCGAGCAGTCCCCCCAGGGCGGTGGGTCGAATCACCCCGGAGCGTGGATCACGTGCGCAAAATCCGGAGTATCCGTCCTCTCCCGCGTCCCCCTTGGAGACGACTGGCCCTTCAACGCGCAGAGATGGATGCAGGGCGGCGCCCCAAGTATCACGGACGCAGTGCACCGGCCAGATGCCGCCATCCTTCTTGAAGTGGGGCGTCGCCGGCGGATGCCAGTCGCGGGTATAGATGATGCGGGCGCCAGCGGCGAGCGCCCGCTCGATCTCGGCATTGAGGACCGGCACCACCGCCTCGCCTCCCGGCACATACAGGCTGCCCTTGGGGTCGGCGAAATCGTTTTGCACATCGACCACGAGCAAGGCGGTGCGCTCGTCATAGGCGGACTCGGACATGGATGCGTCTCCTGCATACGCTGGTTTAGACGAATGCATTGATCCATTCTGAACCGTCGGAAAACGGCTGTCAGGGACAGGCGTCAGAGGCGCTGCCGGGTCCTGCCGGAGCGGGGGACGCGCCGGTCCGGGCCTGCAACAGCCGCATGACTTCGGCATCCGTGACCTGGGGGAAATCCTGATAAAACGCCCCCACCGCACCAAACCACGCCGGCGTTTCCAGACACACGACCTCATCGGCCAGGCGGGAAAGTCGGTGCAGGGCCTCGGGAGGGGCCACGCCGATGGCGGCGATCAGCCGCTGGGGCTGGTGGGCGCGCAGCACGCGCAGGGCCGCGATGAGGGTGGAACCGGTCGCTACCCCATCATCGACCACGATCACCGCCCGACCAGCGGGATCCACCGCGGGGCCATAGGCCTGTCGGCGGGCCGCCAGAACGGCGCGTTGGCGGCTGATTTCCTCGCGCAGATAATCGGGATCGATGCCTTCCGCCACGTCGGGGTTGAGCTGCACCTGCCCGGCTTCGTCCACCGCACCGATGGCATATTCCGGATTGCCGGGAGCGCCCAGTTTGCGCACCAGAACCACGTCCAATTCACCGTCCAGGGTGCGGGCGATGTGATCGGCCATGGGCACGGCACCGCGCGGGATGGCCAGGACCAGGGGATGCCGTCCCTTGAGATGCGACAATCGCGCCGCGAGCCGGCGAGCGGCGTCCATGCGATCAGTGAACATGGTGGTCCTCTCAGTCGATGGTGGGGCGCGGATCGTCGATGCCGATACCATGCAGGCGCGCGCTGGCCGCATCCAGATCCGTCACGTCGGCAAATGGCCCCACCCAGACCTTGTGCACCGGACGGGCACCGGCAGGCTCGGTGCGGATGTCCACCGGACCCATCTGGGCCAACAATAGGCGCTGACGCATGCGCTCGGCATTCTCGCGTTGGGCAAAAGCGCCGGCCTGGAGATACAGGCGCGGTTTGCCCATCACCGGCCGGGGTCCCGGATCGGCGACCTGCACGCCGGCGTCGCCGGGCTCGACCACGGCAATCTCCACCGGCGCAGTGCCCTTCTGGACCACACCCAGGCGGGTGGCTGCGGCAAAGGACAGGTCGATGATGCGATTGTCCACGAAGGGACCCCGATCGTTGACGCGCACGATGGCGGTGCGCCCGTTCTCCAGGTTGGTGACCCGGACATAGCACGGCAAGGGCAGGGTCTTGTGGGCGGCCGTCATGGTGTACATGTCGTAGTCCTCTCCGTTGGAGGCCATCTTGCCGTGGAAGTCAGGGCCATACCACGAGGCAATGCCGCGTTCCCGGAAGCCGTGGGCCACGTCCAGCACCACATAACGGCGGCCGTTCACCACATAGAAGGGTGGATTGCCCAGCCGGCTGCGGGGTTCGAAGCGCGGCTCGGCGTCGCGATAGTTACCGGCGGGCGCTGGCGTGGGCAACACACTCCGGGGAGCGGAGGTTGATGGCGGCTGGGGAAGGCTGCCGCAAGCGGCCAGCAACAGGCTGAGCAGCGCCGACCCGACCCTGGGGAGGCCGCGCCGGTCTCTTCCCGGGCTTATGCGGGAACGGGTGGGCTCAAATCTGTTCCTGGTAGGCACGACGGATTTCCTGGCTGAGCTGGAACACGGCCATGGCGTAGAGCACGCTGTGATTGTAGCGGGTGATGACATAGAAATTGGGCAGGCTGACCCAGT
>JBATEM010000459.1:0-2121 GCA_049664005.1 Candidatus Macondimonas sp. | reverse complement strand
CCCTCGATCTCATCGAGGGCGGCGCTGATCAGTTCCCGCAGCAAATCATCCTCGCAGCGCGCCGGATACATCTCGTGCAAGGCCCGCAACCGGGCCAGGTCATGGATTGTCAGCCGCAGGCAGTAATCACGCTGGCTCAGGGGCGAATGCCCCTCACTTTCCCATGTCTTCAGCAATGCCTTGATCGCCATCTTCCGCACTCACCTTTATCTCAAATTCGCGGGCGCCATCAGCACCCAAATGACCTTCAGGGCGCGGGATGCCCGGCCTGAGCCAGCAACAGCCGCACACCCAGCCAGATCAGTCCAATCAACACCACCGTAGCCGCCGCGCCGACTGCGATGAAGGCAAAGGGACTGCCACTGGTGAAATCCCGTTGTCTATTCTTCTCGCTCTGAACCCCCAGCAAGGCCGCCAGCACACTGCCCATCACCTGCCAGAATCCCATGCGTTCATCGCGCTGTGTCATCTCGTTCTCCGTTTGCAAACCGACCGACAGATCATTTCACGATCGCTTCCCGTCATATTCTACCGAGGTCGGCCGAAAACCTCATTTGAAGCCCTGTTTAGTTCTCCGGAGTTCCCATGTCCGACGTATTCGATCTTCCTCTCCCGCCCCTGATTGATGAGCGGCCGCTGACCCTCATCCATGAGGCCATCGATCAGGTCGCGCGTGTCGTCCTCGGCAAGGAACACCAGATCCGCCAGGCGGTGGCCTGCCTGCTGGCCGAGGGGCATTTATTGCTGGAAGACGTACCCGGTGTGGGCAAGACCACCTTGGCCCACGCGCTGGCGCGCAGCCTGGGGCTGGAATTCCAGCGCGTCCAGTTCACCAGCGACATGCTGCCCGCCGACATCACCGGCACCTCCATCTATGACCGCGTCAGTGGTCGCTTCACCTTCCATCCGGGGCCGGTTTTCACCCAGTTGATGCTGGCCGATGAGATCAACCGGGCGACACCACGTACCCAGAGCGCACTGCTGGAAGCCATGGAAGAAGGCCAGGTCAGCGTGGATGGTATCAGTCACCGGCTGCCCCGACCCTTCTTCGTCATCGCCACCCAGAACCCCACCCGCCAGACAGGCACCTTCGCTTTGCCTGAATCACAACTCGACCGTTTCCTGCTGCGCATCAGCCTGGGTTATCCGGACCCGGAGGCCGAGCGGACGCTGCTGCGCCTCGGGGAGCGGCGCAGCGCACTGACGCAATTGCCCAGTCGACTCAGCGCCATCGATCTGTTGGATCTGCAACGGCAGGTGCGCCGGGTACACCTGGCCGAACCGCTGCTGTCCTATGTGCTCGCGCTGCTCGACTACACGCGGCGCTGTGGGCGGTTTCGCGAAGGGCTCTCGCCGCGCGCGGGATTGGGCCTGGTGCGCGCCGCGCAGGCCTGGGCCTTGTTGGCGGGGCGTCGGCATGTGTTACCGGAGGATGTGCAGGCACTGTTCGAACCTCTCGCCGATCATCGCCTGCAGCCGCTGGAAGGCCGCGAAGAACAACCCATTGGTCCCCGCGATATCCTGGCTGCGGTGGCGGTGCCCTGACCATGCCTGGGGCCGTGATGCGTCATGCCTGGGTGCTGCGCTGGGTCAATCGGCGCCATCCCCCGGTCACCGGACCCATCCGTGTGGAACGCAACCGCATCTATATCCTGCCCACCCGACAGGGCTGGGGATTCGCCGTGCTACTCGGGATCATGCTCTTGGCCGCCCTCAACTATGGCAACAGCCTGCTGTTCGTGGTCTGCTTCTGGATGGGCGGCGCGGCCTTCCTGGCCATGTATCACACCCACCGCAACCTGCTGGGACTGGTCCTCACGGGACAAGACGCTGCGCCCGTATTCGCCGGAAACCCAGCCACGTTTACGCTGCGTCTTTCCCACCCCGACACCCTGCCCCGCTATGGGCTGCACCTCCATCACGATGCGCAGACTCTGGCGCTCGCAGCGCTGCCCGCAGGTGCCGAAACGCCCGTTCCCTTCGCCATTCCGGCTCCCCGACGCGGACGTCTCGCGGTCCCCCGCCTGGGACTGTCGACCACCTATCCGCTCGGATTGTTCGAAGCCTGGACCTGGATTCATCCGGCGCTGGAAACCCTGGTCTATCCGCATCCGGCCCGGC
>JBATEM010000458.1:0-3811 GCA_049664005.1 Candidatus Macondimonas sp. | reverse complement strand
GATGCGGGGGTCCGGGAAGACCATGCGCTGCGCCACATCGATCTGGCCGAGGCCGCGTCCCGGTTGCTGACCCTGCCCACCATCGCCGACAAAAGCTTCCTGATCACCATCGGCGATCGCACCGTGGGCGGGCTCACGGTGCGTGACCAGATGGTCGGTCCCTGGCAGGTGCCCGTCGCGGACTGCGCCATCACCACGACCACCTATACCGGCTGGACGGGGGAGGCCATGGCCCTGGGCGAACGCAGCCCGGTCGCCCTGATCGATGCGGCCGCCGCCGCCCGCCTAGCGGTCGGCGAAGCCCTCACCAACCTGGCCGCAGCGGCGATCCCCGATACCCATCGGGTTGTGTTGTCGGCCAACTGGATGGCCGCCGCCGGCCACCCTGGCGAGGACGCGGCGTTGTACGAGGCGGTCCGGGCGGTGGGCCTGGAACTGTGTCCTGCGCTGGACATCACCATCCCCGTGGGCAAGGACTCGTTGTCGATGAAAACGGTCTGGCGCGAGGCGGATCAAACCCGCAGCGTCACCTCGCCCCTGTCACTGATCGTGACCGCTTTCGCCACCGTGCCCGACGTGCGTCACCACCTCACGCCCGAACTGCGTCACGATACCGGCCCCAGCGTGCTGCTCCTCATCGACCTGGGCGCGGGCCGCCAGCGCCTGGGCGGATCCTGCCTGGCACAGGTCTTCGGGCAGGTGGGCGGTATTCCGCCCGATGTCGATGATCCGGCGCGGCTGCGCGCCTTCGTGCGTGTGATCCATGAACTGGCGACGCAGAACAAACTGCTGGCCTACCATGATCGCTCCGATGGTGGGCTGTTTGTCACCCTGACGGAAATGGCATTTGCCGGGGGCTGCGGGCTCAACATCGATCTTGCCCCACTGGGTACAGATCTTGTCGGTGCCCTGTTTGCCGAGGAGCTGGGCGCGGTGGTCCAGATTCGCACCGCAGACCAAGCGATGGTGGAAAAAACCCTGGCGCAAGCGGGTCTCGCCGCACAAACGCATACCATTGGCACACCCCAGCCGGGGCGTTCGCTGCGCTTTCACACGGGCGGGCGGACGGTTCTTGCAGGGGACCGCGTCGACTGGCATCGGCTGTGGTCACAAACCAGTTTCACCCTGCAGGCGCTGCGCGATGACCCTGACTGCGCCCAGGAAGCCTATGACGCCATTTTGGATCCGGGCGATCCGGGGCTCGACGCGCTGCACCTGCCGGCGATGCCACCCTTGGCCGTCCCCCGTGTTGGCGGCGCCCGCCCGCGGGTGGCCATCCTGCGCGAGCAAGGGGTGAACGGTCAGGTGGAGATGGCAGCAGCATTCGATCGCGCCGGCTTCGCGGCCGTCGATGTGCACATGAACGATTTATTGAGCGGCCGGGTCTCACTCGCGGACTTCCACGGGCTTGCGGCCTGTGGCGGTTTCTCGTTCGGCGACGTGCTGGGGGCAGGCGGCGGCTGGGCCAAACGCATCCTATTCAATGCCAAATTGCGTGATCTGTTCCAAGCCTTCTTCGAGCGATCCGACCGCTTTTCCTTAGGGGTCTGCAATGGCTGCCAGATGCTCTCCCAACTCAAGACGCTGATTCCCGGCGCTGCGCACTGGCCGCGCTTCCTACGCAATCGCTCGGAACAATTCGAGGCGCGCTTGAGCCTGGTGGAAGTGACGGCTTCGCCTTCACTGTTCCTGCGCGACCTGGCCGGCGCCCGTCTGCCCATCGCCGTGGCCCATGGGGAGGGGCGCGTCAGCTTCGATCATCCTGGGGATGCCACCCGCGTGCACATGGCGCTGCGCTATGTCGATGCCGGGGGCCGACCAGCGCAACGCTACCCGGCCAATCCCAATGGATCTCCAGAGGGCATCACAGGCCTGACCACCGACGATGGTCGGGTCACGATCCTGATGCCGCATCCCGAACGGGTGATCCGTAGCGCCAACCTGTCGTGGCATCCCCGTGATTGGCCGGAAGACAGCCCGTGGCTGCGCATATTCCAGAATGCCCGGGCCTGGGTGGATTGATCGTGGCGTGCCGGCGCCAGGAACATCAAGCGGTGTCATGCGCTTGAAAAACAGTAAATTTCAATTGCTGTCATGATGGAGCTTGTAGCCCCAGAGGCCC
Source organism: Candidatus Macondimonas sp. (assembly GCA_049664005.1). Taxonomy (GTDB): domain Bacteria; phylum Pseudomonadota; class Gammaproteobacteria; order UBA5335; family UBA5335; genus Macondimonas. Next base: position 1,689 of record JBATEM010000458.1, on the reverse strand, counting down.
AAAAACAGGAATGTGCCGCCCAGGATGAAAGCCAATTGCAACTGGGGATCCGCTTGGCGGGTGAGCAAATAGGCGATCATGCGCCCCCCGGGAGGCAGAATCGCTGAATAATAAATGGCAATCAGGCAAAGGCCCAGGCCCAAAACCAGAAACCGGCGGCGGTGCTCGATCAGAACCCGGTTCTTTGCAGCCCACCAGCGCCACACACGCTTTTCCTCCGCCATTTCGACATCCTTGCCTTATTCATCGCGCCCAGACGACAGCGTCCGATTTGCTTCATGTGATCTATTTATCACATTTCAGATCGGCCTCGGATCCACTGCTATACTTCATCGTCATTTTACGGATGATCTGAAAACGGTATGGATACCCAACAGCAAGCCATCCTGGATTATTACCGGGAAAGTCACATCGATTACCAGATGATATGGGGCACTTTCCGCCACCTAGCGCTGCACTATGGCTATCACGACGCTGAACACCCTGGGCACAATGCCGCCGTCCTGAACATGAATCGACAGGTGGCCCGGCACTTGAGCGTGCAACCCGGCCATCGGCTGGTGGATGCAGGCTGCGGTATCGGCGGAACCAGCATCTGGATGGCTCAGCAATGTGGCGCCGATGTCACGGGTGTCAATATCTCCCCCGAGCAATTGGCCCGTGCCGAGCGCCTGACGCGCAAACGCGGCCTGGTGCAACAGGTTCGCTTTATCCAGCGCAGTTATACCGATACCGGTCTGCCGGAGGGCCAGTTCGACGGGATCTACGGCATGGAAAGCGTCAGCTATACCCTCGACAAGCGCGATTTCATCCATGAGGCCTACCGATTGCTCAAGCCCGGCGGGCGCCTGGTCATCACCGACGGATTCATGAATGACACCGCCTTCCCGGAGCATCTGCGAGAGGATTACCGGCGCTGGCTGGATGGCTGGGCGGTGGACAATCTCGCAGGCGTCAATCAGTTTCAGCAGGATCTGGCGGCCACCGGTTTCAGTCAGATCCAATTCGAAGACGCGCTTGCGCGGGTTCTTCCCTCTTCACGACGCATGCACATCGCCGCCAAGTATACTTACCTCGGTGGCAAGCTACTGGAAAAGTTGCGCATTCGCACCCCGATCCAGACGCAAAACATCGTCGCCGCCAAGCTGCAATACCCCTGCCTCATTGGCCGTGCCTGGGTCTACGGTATCGTCAGCGCCATCAAACAATAGGGTCCATTTACCTTGGCCGGCGAGTCTTTCCCAGAGGAGGCGCTTGACCGACCGTTCAGTCCATGAGAGTCTTAATAGAATAAATAGCAGAAGCCAATTATATCCCTCCAGGGATCAGGACATGGCTCGCCCGGGCTGAGGGGCCCGTTTGGATACTTTAAAACCATGGAGGAGACACCATGATTCGCGCACTCTGGAAATACAATCGATTCTTCATCGGCACTTGGGTGGTTCTGGCCGGCATTCCCATGACCCTGCTTGGCGGCGCATGGCCCATCACCTTTCTCGTCGCAACAGTGCTCGCCCTGTTCATCAGTGAACTGTACTCCGGTCGTTACGAGGAAGAGCCGGCCTACGAGCAGGCCTGGATCTTCTATCCGATGCAGTACGTCAGCCAGTTCGCCAGCATCGCCATGATCGCGCTGGTGGCCTGGTATATGGGTTTGCCAAACGATTTGTTCGGCCTTGGCGCCGCCGT